>CAYFVQ010000290.1:0-1637 GCA_964346585.1 uncultured Eubacteriales bacterium
ATGGACGAAGCAGCTGCCTCGTTAATCACCCAGCTGTCTGTTGAATCTGTCTGGATCTGCTCGGAAAAAAACCGTCCTTCGGCCATTTCAATTTTAAATGTCTTCAGGTAATCCGCATCGACGCCCATGATGTTGATGCCTGGAAAATTATCGCCTTCTTCTCTTCCGTCCCAAGTTATATCGTAATCGGCAATGGAACTTTGTTTGATGTCAGGAGTTGTATTGGCCCGGGTCATGGTTATGATACTCGGATTTTCCTGAAGCTTGGTCTTGAATACCTGATAGTTTCTGGCGAGTTGACCCCTCATGGGCACACAGAGAACGTTTTCCTTGTCGTACCCTAATTCCATATTCATCATGAAATTCATCTGGCGGAAAACAATCAGAGTGCCGATAATCAAGAATATGGAGAGAGAGAACTGGGTGACAACCAGGATTCTCCTGAAAAGGGCACGCCCGCCTCTGGATTTCAGAGCTCCTTTCAATGCGCGAATGGCCTGGAATGAGGAAAGTACGAATGCTGGATAGATGCCGGCGAGTATGCCTGTGAAAAGAGTCAGCCCGGTCAGGAAAAGAATCATGTTGACTGAATAATCCATCCTGAGCGGTTTCCCTGCCAGTTGACTTAATACGGGGAGGGCTAAATGGAGTATGGTCAGGCCAATAATCAAGGCAATAAAAGCGTAGAGAATGGACTCTCCCATAAATTGCTTGATGAGCTGTGTTCGGTTCGCTCCCACAACCTGCCTTATGCCGACTTCTCGGGCTCGGCTCGCCGATCGGGCTGTGGAGAGATTCATGTAATTAATACAGGCGATGAGGAGAATAAAGATAGCCATGCCTGAAAAGATGTAAATGTAGGTTATTAGGCCACCGCCGCCGAGGGCGTACAGATGAATCCTGACAACCGGCTGGAGATGGAGGACTGAGCTGGATCTCGGGACATGTTCCTGGATTATACCGGATATTTTCGCTTCCACTTCTTTAGATGATGCGTTTTCTGTAAGCTGGATATACGTCCAGTAATTGTTATTTTCCCAGTCTTCCATGTTATAACCGAATTCGCCGAGTAATTTGAACGGGACAAGGCAGTCAAATTGCAAATGAGAGTCTTTGGGGATATCCTGAAGGACACCGGTCACATTCAAATCGAGGCTTTCTCCCACTCGCAGAGTTTTGCCCACAGGGTTTTCTCCGGCAAAATACTTCTTCTTCATTTCTTCTGAAATGACTATGGAATAGGGATCCGCCAGGGCAGCCTGAGGAGAGCCTTCGAGCAAAGGGAAAGAGAACATCTGAAGGAAGGATTCGTCCACGAGGGCCACGCTTTCTCTAAAATGAATTTCCTCCCTTCCCATATCCCAACGAGTAGGCGTGTGTCGTGCTGTATGGAAGATCTCGGGGTATTGTTCTTTCAGTAACGGTCCAAGGCCGGAAGGAGTTGCTGTGAAATGGAAGACCTTCCCTCCTTGAGGAGATTCCTGGAAAATCCTGTAGAGCTCTCCCGCATTCTTGTGGAACCTATCATAACCGAGCTCATTCTGAACCCATAGAAAAATGATAAGACAACAGGCTATGCCGATGGCCAAGCCAGTGATGTTGATGAATGAATAAACTTTGTGCTTTTTGAGGTTTCT
>CAYFVQ010000291.1:0-2385 GCA_964346585.1 uncultured Eubacteriales bacterium
CTCCCATGATTTAGGAATGTAATCAATAATGACAACTCGTCCGCCGGGTGCCAGGGCGGTCCGCAATTTCTTGGCATATTCAGAGCGATTTTGGATGTAAGGATATGTATGGACAATCAGGATTGTGTCCACACTTCTTGCTGGCAGCTGTGGGTCATCGTTTGGCACCAGTTTCAGCTTTACATTTTGCAGCATCTCTTCCTTGAGTCGTTTTTCCAAATGGTCGAGCATAACCTGTTCGATATCGATCGCCCACACCACTCCTTTTGGCCCCACTGCCTTGGCTATCCGAATCGTAAAGTATCCAGATCCTGCACCAATATCCGCCACTCGCTCTCCAGGCTTCAATGCGAGCACGGCCATTACTTCCTCCGGTTTCTGAAAAGCGTCTCGGTCATTGTGTTCCATCATAGCGATATAACGCTCGAAATATGCTTTGCGAAAAGAACGGAGCCCGCCTGCGTCAGCTGCCTTTTCGAACCACTCGTATGCCTTGTTCCTGTTTCCAAGCTTGAAGTACAAAATAGAGATATTGTAGAGCGTATCAACATGTTTTGAGTTGAGTTTGTGCATTTTTTTTGCGATCTTGAGTGCCTTGTCGTAGTCTTCTTTCTTGTAAGCTTGGAGGAGTTGGTTTTCGAGCTCATTGAATTCGGCTTCGTAGTCTTTAGCGGCCCAGGTTGCTATCACTGATGCAAAAGCAAATACAGCAATCAGTATCCACGTCATCATAAAAAAGGGCGACTTAGTTAGGTCTTGGTTTAGCATTTCTGTCCTAATACAAATCCTTGACTTTGTTCCTTAATCTCACAATTTTCATACTTTAAATCGTAAATTAGCTTTGTGAAGGATGTCAATAGTGACTTCCTGTTGCGATGGGATGGAATCCCGTCACTCTGGGACAAAGCTAATTAAAAAGTGTACTCATAGTATTCTGATTCGCAAGGATTGCCCTTTGCCAAGAACATTGTCTTACTGCCTAAATTTATGATAACTGAAAAAGTTGTTTTGACATACTTGCCATGTCGGCAAAGAGATTTAGGCCTACTGGCATGATCTTGCAGGAAATTTTTTAGCATGCCAACAGAAATCTTGCCCTTATTCTTTTTCATAAGACGCTTGGCCCTATTGTACCGAACAACAGACGATGTGATGTCTTGCCGATCAAGTTCATACTTTTGCATTCGAGGTGAGATGTAATGATTCGTGTGAACTAAATACCCATCCTCTGCATAAATGGCCTCGTAATCCGTGGCTGACCCTTCAATGCTGTATATCTCACCATTATCATCTGTGATAACCATGTTATAATTTGAGGCTCTGGGTTGAAATATGGCAGCATCAATAGCTTCTGCAATCGTTTTCGTAGCTAGAATTTTTCGACATAGCAACAAACGAGGAACACCTATTTTCATATCATTCATGCTTAATTCATTGCCGGTGAGACTGATTCCTGCTGAATTGAAACCTATGCTTATTGCCAGTCCTCCGTAGCCCACCGCCATAATCTCTGGCTCTCCATCAACTTGATAGTGAACAACCACTGCATATTTTTCTATAGCTGGTGAAGTATCGTTGTTATGGGCTACAAGCACAGATCCATCTGCTGTGATATCGCCGGAAGCAATTAAATCACTACATCCCTTTAAAAAGCTTTTTGAAAAGATCTCCTCACACATATCCGAGAAAAGATCCACGAGATCAATCCCTGTGGCGTCAGCCACACCCCGAATCTCCTCTACATATTCAGGCATATGCTTCCTTGAATATTCTAAGAATAATTTAGATTGAGCTCTAATGTCCTCCCATTTCATTTGTTTATTATTTGCAACATAATCCTTGCTTCGTTTGATTAGTTCATTGAGCTGTTTTTTCATATGAGTTCCGATTTGATAACCGACTTGGTAATGATTTCCTTTGACATGGATAACCGGTATTTTCATTTCATCAGATGGAAACAGGAAATTGCTAATGATGGAAAAACTCAGGAAAATAAAAATCATAAATGACAAAATCTTTAATTTCGGATTCATTTTTCCTCCCTTTTAATATTATCTAAACATGCTTAATCTGTCTTCCAGTTTTGTTAAAGGATTCATTTCTTAAAAATATACGTTTTTTATGAAAAAAATGAATGATATGTCAAACGTTAAGATGCGACCCCTTTGATTTAATTCTTCTGTAATTGCTTTGCTTTGTCTACATGCTGGCGAGATTCTTCGTATCTTCCCCATCTGTTATAGATATCAGCCAGAACAAAATGAGCAAGGATATTCGTTCTTAAATCTGATTTTAGTTCCAATCCTTTTAGAGCAAGCTTTTCAGCCTCATTTAGATTCTCTTCAATGTCCAAGTAAGCTTTGGCCAAAAATACATAAGAGTTGG
>CAYFVQ010000292.1:0-2872 GCA_964346585.1 uncultured Eubacteriales bacterium
AAGGGAGAGGAAAAAATAAAAGCCATCATTGAATCCGGAAAATCTCGGTTGCGTCCGATTATCATGACCATGCTGACCACAACACTCGGACTTTTGCCTCTGGCAATCGGCATGGGAGAGGGAGTGGAGGTCAGAGCGCCGATGGCCATCACAGTCATCGGAGGATTAACCATATCCACTCTACTGACCCTGATTGTCATTCCTGTTGTTTACTGTCTGGTGGACAGAAAAAAATGAAAATCACAGAATCTTCGCTCCGACGTCCTGTCACTACTCTGACGATTTTCGCTTCATTTATTGTCATCGGTTGGATAGCTTCCCGAATGCTTCCTTTAGAATTTTTCCCGACTTTCGAATATCCCTATGTCAATATAAACATCCCCTACCCCAATTCCACCCCTGAAGAAACTGAACGCCAGATCACCCGGCCTGTCGAGGAAATCCTAGCCACCATCGGCGGGATCAAACGGATGGTCTCCAACTCCGGTGAAAACAACTCCTCGATCTATCTTGAATTTGATTGGGGAGTGGATTCGAACGTTAAAGCCATCGAAGCCAGAGAAAAAATCGACAGTATTCGCGACCAGCTGCCGGGCGATCTTGAACGTTTCACCGTCAGCCGCGTCTCCATGTCTGACATTGAAGTCCTGATAGTGCGCATCTCCAGCAACCGGGATCTCTCCAATTCCTATGATCTGCTCGACCGTCACCTCAAGCGCAGGGTTGAAAGGATCGACGGAGTGTCTAGCGTCAGACTGTATGGAGTTGAAAAAAGGGAGATTCGTATCCAGCTCCTGGCCAACCGAATAATCGCCCATCAGGTCAACCTGAATCGTCTATCCCAGGTATTGGGAACGAGTAATTTCACAGTCACCGCCGGTCGAATCACGGATGCCGATCAACGATTCACGGTTCGCCCTATCGGAGAGATTAAAACAGCCGAAGAGATCGGAAATTTGATCGTCGGTGACCACAACCTCAAGCTGCGGGATATCGCCAAGATCAACTATGACCATCCGGAACTGGAATACGGAAGGCATCTCAACAAAAAATATGCCATCGGTCTGGATGTGTTCAAAGAGTCCGGGGCCAATATTGTTGACGTCGCCAATCGTGTGAAAGCCGAGATCGAAGAAATCAGCAAGGACCCTAAAATGGAAGGGATCAATCTTTATGTCATGCATGATCTAGGCGAAGCCGTCGTCAGCTCTCTCAATGAACTTCTCAAGGCAGGTTTAATCGGGGCCACACTGGCCATCTTCATTCTTTTTATTTTCCTGCGCCAGTGGGTAACGACTTTTATTGTGGCCATGGCTGTTCCTATTTCCCTCCTCGTCACCCTGGCATTCATGTATTTTTTAAACATGTCTTTGAACATCCTTTCCATGGTGGGCCTGATGTTAGCCGTCGGGATGCTGGTCGATAATGCCGTGGTGGTGAGTGAAAATATCTATCGTCATCAGAGATATATCCCCAACAAAAATCAGGCAACCATAACCGCTACCAATGAAGTGGCTCTGGCTATTACAGCGGGGACTTCGACAACGGCCATCGTTTTTCTCCCGAATGTTCTCAACCAGCAGGGGGAGATTTCACTCCAGATCAAACATGTGGCCATCGCATTCTGTATAGCGCTCGCCTGTTCTTTGATTCTGGCGCAAACCGTTGTTCCCCTTCTCGCATCAAAAATCAAATCCCCCCCAAATGACAGGAAATTTACGGTGATTGACCGCTTAATCAACCGCTATAAGCGGGTACTCAACTGGCTCCTGCTTCACCGCAAAACCTCTGTGGGAATTATTCTTCTTGTCCTGTTCAGTGTCGCCATCCCCGTTTCAATCGTAAGGAAGGATATGTTTCCCGAAATGGAGAATCGCGAGCTAAGCCTTTATTACAACATAAATGACAGCTATACAGTGGAACGGGTGGAAGCGACAGTTGACAAAGTCGAGGAATTTCTGTTTGCCAACCTGGAAAAATTAAAAATCGATTCGGTTTATACCTATTACACGGGTAACTATGCGGAATCCACGATAATCTTGTTAAAAGGAGCCATCAAAGATAAGGAGCATATTAAAAATGAAATCAGAGACGGGCTCCCAAAGCTTTCCATAGCCAGGCCCAGCTTCGAAAGAAGAGGCTTCGGCGGAGGCGGAGACGCTCTGAGAATTCGGCTCACCGGGCCCTCGACCGAACGGCTGATAGAGCTTTCCCATGAGGTGGCATGGGTATTGGGGAAAATTCCTGGGTTTAAAGATGTCCGCTCTCAAGCGGCCGTGGGCAGAAGAGAAGTCCATGTTATCGTTGACCGTGAGCGGGCGAAAAAATATGATTTTAGTCCCCAGGAAATCGCCCGTAACATCTCAGTTGCCATGCGCGGCGTTAATCTGCGCCGCATTCAAGCCGAAGACGGAGAAATTTTAGTGCGTGTCGAGTTTCAAGAGGAGGATAAAAGAAACCTTGAGCAACTCCGGGACCTGACTCTTTTTAAAGATGCCAGCCAGCCTATCAAACTCGCCGCTTTAGCAGATTTCGAGCTGACCCACACCCCAAACTCCATCTATCGCGAGAACCGGATCACTTCACTCGGGATTTCAATCGATTTAAAAGACCTGACCCTTAATGAGGCAAGGACAGAAATCAGCCGGGTTATGAAAAATTTCCAATTCCCCGAGGGATACACATGGACCTTCGGACGGAGTTTTAGTTTCGAAGATGAAACCATACGAATGATGATGGTCAACACGCTCCTGGCGCTGGCGTTGATTTACATTGTCATGGCCTCATTATTCGAATCCTTGATCTTTCCTGCAGCCATATGGACATCTATAATCTTTGCCATCATCGGGGTGTGGTGGTTTTTCCTGATGAC
>CAYFVQ010000293.1:0-11658 GCA_964346585.1 uncultured Eubacteriales bacterium
ACTGGTTGATTTGTTTCGCTTTTTGAGTCTTTGACCTTGTCGTTTTTGGTGTGATAACCTTATTTCAGTAGGAAAATGGGCTGATATTGAGGAAAATTGTAAAGAATTTGGAGCAAGCCTAAAAACGAAATTCCTATCTTTTTTTTTGAATCCGGAAAGTATTTTCTTATGTGATATTTCCTAAATTTAGAAACATACTGTTTCGAGAGGTCCCATTGAAACTTAAAAGAGGCAAGCGGAGCCCAAGGAGGGCAGGTGAAAATCGGTTCTCTAGACCCCATCCCTCAGGGATAATCTATGGAGTTGTGTTTATGCTCTGCCCCTGCCACATTTTATTCAAACACCACTATCTTAAAGTGGATTGACCTACACTTAACTTGACATACATTGTCAAGTAATGTCCAATGTCCTCATCAAAAAATAAGAGGCCAGCATTAAAAAAATTCTTGATAAAATTTATAAACGGATTTCACAGCTTAAAAAAAAAGATGAATATAAAAAATGTCTAAGCTGTGATTGCTATTTTGGATTGCTGTATTATTTGAAAGAGGAATTATTGAAGAATGAGAATCCTTTAAACAAAGATATTATTGAAGAAACAGTTACTTCTTTTGAAAATAGAAAAAAAGTTAAGATACATAATTGCCTTGGCTGTGACCCATGTCTGCCAGCAGAGTGGACAGTGGAATTGTTAAGAAAGTGCAAATCGGAAGAAAAATGCTAGTAATATTGAATTTGGAGTCTAAGAGAATAAATTTAGTTTTACATCTATTGTCAATTTAAGTGTTGATTACTGCACTTAAAGCAGGACATTTTCAAGCCCAATCTTCCGGTTCTAATTCCCATAACTGCATAGCCATAGGTAACATTACTAGATCGTCCGTAATCATCCCATGCTTCTCGGGAAGGGTCATTGTAATAGGTTTTTGATAATGCGTAAACTCTAACGGGAATTCTAATTTCTTTTTTCTTCGCCTTCGACATATTTATTGGCGTCTTTCATGAATTTGTCTTTACATCCTAAGCTACAAAAATAATAAATCTTACCTTTGTGTTCGAACTCTCCACTAGCTGTATCTTCATCAAATTCCATCCCGCAAACTAAATCTCTGATTTTTTCTGCCATTTCTCTCACCTCCTTTCCAAATTTCAATTTTAAAGAGACCAATAAGCTTATATGATCTGTTATCGTTCATGTATTTTTTCTTGGCTAATTTTGACATCGATCTACGTATCCTTTTTTAAAGAAAAGGGCAGTTTTGGGTCATACCCAGGACCTTCATAATGACCTTCATCACAATGAGCGACGGGTCTTAAAAAATACTTAATTGCTATCATTGGTTTCTCCTTTCATTGAAAGTTCAATATCAATATAGCATACCCCCCTATAGTACATCAAGTTTTCTTTTCAAAGCCCACCATTTGTCCCAAAGTCTACAAAAGCTTTATTAGAAATTTCTTCTCTATATGATAGAATGAACAAACGAAGCAACGTGGACGTCAATTGACGGAAATATAAGATATGGTTAGAATTTAACATCAAAAGCAAGGATGAGAACGAATCATACGATTACGGCCCACGGATGATGGTTCTTATCAACGTGCTGAGTAATGGTGGTTTCGTCTCCGGTTTTTCAAAGCCCCGAAAAATGGCATCTACCTCCGCTATGTCCCATCTTTTAAGAAAAGAAAACGTTGAGTAAGGAGGTGAGTAAAATGGGGAACGTTCTCTGGCTCGTGATTATTGGTATTTTTTTTTCTGATTATGAGGCAATAATGTGCCGGGAATAATCATCCAGGATCGTCAACAGAAAAATCATCCGCAGTCGAGACCTTTAAACAAATAAAGTCGGTTTGCTAGAGTTCATTGATGCGGCTTGTGGGATGTTCAAATTGATCTTTGGCTGAGACCACGGTGCAGCCAGGCGATGGCTTTTTCTTGGTCTTCATGCATTTCTCCATGCGTGATTTTATTATGTGCAAACAAACGCTTAAGAAATATCATGAGTGGCCTGAATTTAGCTAAACGTAACTATCGGGATAGAGAAAAGATTTTTGAGTTGCACTTTAGGGAGGTTGTGATAGTAGAATTGTGTTCCAAATTGACACATGTGTATTCATTCTATCTCTTTCCCTTTAAATCTCTCTAAAATGCATACCTTAAAACAAAATACACATTGTCATTTTTTTCAAATTGGCCAAAAAAAGTATAGTTTTTTTTCCCACCGAGCAAGATACCACCCAGAGCAACCCATACACTACTTCCCAAATCATACCTTACTTCTGGATTAACGTAATAATCTTTTTCATTGGGGCTGTAAAACGCAAAAAAAGAAATTCGTAAAGTTTGATACTTCAAAAACTGAGTTAATCGCAAACTCAAGGTGTGGCACCACTCTTTTCGCGTGGGGAAAACCGAGGGGAGATTCTGCACATATTCTGTATAGTCAAGGATTCGCTCTCCGTAGTATTGAAAGCCAAGGGTAAAATTATCTCCCAGAGCGCGCTGATAGCCTGCCAAAAAACGGATCTGGGAATTTTCGATCCCGGGATTTGTTCCTTGTGGGTCATCCCGAGAATCGTAATAACCGCCTTCCATGCTCAACACGCCATTCAAAAAGGCCCCTTGCAAGCTTCCTCCGTAGACATTGAGACGGGGGTGGATGACAGTTAACAGACTTTCATCAGAGTCTAGAATCATTCCTGGGGGGCTCCCCCAGAAACCTTTGTAGAAATATAATGAAAAATCAAAATTGCCGATATATCGGTACAGACGCCCGGCAATCTGTGTGTTTGCAAGGGTCATTTCAGGCTGAATTTCTTCTCGGTTGGTAATGGTCGGCAGCGGATCAAAAGCTAAAAGCCGTTCGCCACGTGGCAGCACGTCTGCTTGGTAAAAAGGGATGAGAATTAATTGAAGCGATACTAATTTGGGAAAAAAATTTATGTTAATTGCATCTGAACCAATTTTTAGATATTGCAATGGCTGACCAGACAAGAATGCCACCCAATTTTTTGGAAACACGTCGTTAATAAAAACCAAATCGCCGACCCCCCAAGTAATAATCTGCCGGCCGATTCGCATATCAAATTTGCCAAGCGTGAGATCTATGTATGCTTCGCGCACATCTAATTCCGCACGTTTTTCTACGGCATCGTAGAATACATCTATTTTCCCCAATAGCTGAGCACTCCCACTAGCGCGAGTTATCTCCAACTGAACTCGCTCGTCGCCAAGCAGGAATTGGGGAAGAGATTCACCGCTTGGCGAGAGAGCTCCCCCTGTTGATGCAATCCGTAAAGAAAAGTTGGCCTGCACAAAACCGTGAATATCGAACTCTTGAGCAAATAGAGGATTTACTCCCAGTAAAAGGAGGAAAACCAACAACGCCGCGAATAAAAATCTGGTCATTTTATCCACTGCCGGGGTGCCGTTCGAAGATAGCGTTCGGAAAAAATGTCCTCTTTCAATCCAATATTGTAGCTCACTTCCCCAAAAGTCACGACAGTACGGTGTCCATTCTGAATGTTGGCCATGGTTCGTTGCATAATCGTTGCGATCCCCTGGATCACTTCGATTTTGTCTGCTGTAAAAATCTTGTACAGGTCATTACGTTTATCATAGTACTCCTCTTTTATTGGCAGGGAGGTCTCCTGGTCAATCCATGATACTTTGCGGCTGTAGTAAGCGCTTTTTTCATCCTTTGGTACGCTTTCCACAATATAAACGGATTTATCGTTTAATGTTTTCCCACTCTTCAGTGTGTGATTGTCCTCAGCAACTTCACGTCCGGAAATATCCTCGTATGTAAAATCAGAACCCACGAAACTGCTGTTTTTGTCATTGGCTGCGATCCGGCGCACCAGTTTTATGGAAGGCACGTATAGCCAGCGGTCATCATTTTTTTCGAGATACTTCCAGACCATAAAAGTCATCTCTCGCACATCGGCTGGTCGGTGGAAGTACATGTAATACTTCTGTTCAGCACTCTCGCCTCTATTGAGGCGTAACATAGAGAGCTCGCGGATTCGCTCCTTGCCGTCTTTGCTTATGAGTTTCATCAGGACTTTGGCCTTTATGTCATTTCCTGCATAATAGAATATTTCTTGCGAGTTCTTTATGATTTCCTCCCCGCTTAACTTCTCCTGAGTATATGCCAATCCAAGGGAAAAAAGCACAATAAAAGTCGTCATTGTCATTATTAATCGGATACGTTTTTTATCTGGCATGAAATCCTCCTTTGTTATTTTTTCATGAATCGAAATCCCACTATTCGTATCAGTGCGGGAAGCATTATCAAGGTTGTCAGCGTGCTGAATGTCATCAGCATGGCAAAAAAGGCTCCGACAGTAACATACGGTGTCAAGGTGGCAAACACCAAGGGTATAAATCCAAAGATGATGACAAAGGCATTCCGAGATATGGCTCGAGCCGGCTCTTGAAAAATACTTTTGTAGGTGGTTTCCAGGTCTCCGCACTCTTGATACTTTCGCCGAAATCGCTGAATAAAGTGGATGGCAAAATCAATGGACAGGCCGAGAGCCAGCGATGAGCACACGGCGATGGGCATGTCATAGTCCTTCCCGATAAAACCAATAAGTCCATAGGAAAGGACAATCGCAAAGGTTAAGGGCATCATCGAGATAAAGGCCAGACCAGGTGAGCGAAAAAGTATTAGCATCAAAATAAACACGGCTGCAAATCCACCCAGCACGGCTTTCAACATGCCTTTCACCATCAAATCCTGCCAAACCTTGTTGATGTGCGTGAGCCCGGACCATCGGATTTCAATGCCTTCAGGAACATGATTATCATCGAAGAACTGCTGCACAGCCTGTTCGATCCGCTCCATATCCCGATTGTCCCCTTGTTTCATCTGCACCCAGATATTCGCCTTCTGGTAATCGTAATCCACAAAGTTATCAAGGTCGTTGGGATCTCCTGACATCAGAAAAAGAAACAAGTATTGTCCGATTTCATCCTGGCTGTCGGGAATCCTTCCAGGGATTTTGACATCTCCTTTGAGTACTCGTTCCACGCGCTTCACCATATCTGCCACCGATGAAGTCTTGCCCACCACATCCATTTCTTCCAGATATTTTTGAAGCTCGCTGATATAAGCCATAACTTCAGGCCGCTTGATGTCGTCAGGTTGTTGCCCCTCAATAGCCAAGTAAGCCATATAAGTGCCACCAAAGTGCTGGTTCATTACCCGGTCAGAGACGCGGATTTTATGGTCTTTTTTGAACCAATTCACGGGGTTGTCGTTCACTTTAATTTTTGTGATGCCCCAGATTCCGATAGCCAAGAATACTAACGCGCAAAGTACTACCGTTTTGGTGCGAGCAAAAGCAAACCTTCCCACCGCAGGAAGAAACTTTGTCAACAGGGATGGTTTCAATTTTCGTCTGGCCACTTTCGCTGCAAGCTTTTCTTCACGAATAAGCATGATGGATGCAGGTATAAAGGTTACAGTCAAAAACCAGGCAGCCATCACGCCAACAGCCACGAATGCGCCGAATATTCGCACTGGCGGGATATCGGCAAGAGTCAAAGAAGCAAAACCAACCGTAGTGGTAATAGAGGTGTACAGCATTGGTGTAAAGAGTTCTTCAGTAACCGCTAATAGAGTTTGCTTCCGATCTTTCAGTACAGAATACCGATCATAGAATTCGCTTAGAACGTGTACAGAATCCAACACGGCGATAGGCATAAGGAATATTGGTATCATGGAGCTCATGATATGCACTGTAAAACCAAGGCCGATCAGAGCACCCATACCCCATACTACACTGAACATGGCCACAATCATCGGAGAAACAATGAGAGAGATTTTTCGGAATAAAAAAAACATCAGCAGAAAGATCACCAGGCCGATCAATGGAGCCAGGATGCCCATTTGGAAAAACATCTCGAAGCCGAAAGTGTCCTCGGCAACCGGCAAGCCAGCAACATAGAAGTTCTGACCTTCTCTCAATTCCCTCTGCACCACTGATTCAATTTCCTTCGAAATGTGGTGGCTCATATCTTTTTGCTGAATGGGAATATAGATGGCAATGGCATCACCATCTTTAGAGACGATCTTCTCCACAAAAAGCGGGTTATCATACACATTGATCTTAATGGTCTCGACATCTTGTTCCGATTGAGGCAGTGTCTCCATGATACGACGCACCTGCATCACTCCGTCCTCAGAAGTGACATTATCCGTTGTGGTGAAACTGATGACGTCCTCAACGATGACGCCATCGATTTTCAGAATTTCGTCGGTGATGCGGGCAATCTTGCCTAAAGTTGCTGGCTGAAAGATGCCAGCTTCATCGGTGATACCCAGCACGATCATGTCCCGGATGCCAAAGTCCTTTTTGATCTGGTCATAGAAAACCCTATCGGGTTGATGTGCTTCAAGCATGTTCTCCGGATCGGTGTCGATATTCGCTTTTGGAAATTGAAACAGAAACAAGCCTGTCAGGATAAGTGTTAGTATGACGACCAGTTTAGGATGGTCTATAGAAAAATAGGTTAGTTTTTTAAGTATCATTGATTTTTTCTTTTTCAATAACTTTACATAAACTTCCATTGCATGGACTGACTCTCTCCCCAGCCCTCAGTTTAGAACAAACATCAATTCAATTTCTTCTCTCTAGAAAATCTGTCTTGGCACTGCTTTGAACAGAAGTAATATTTTTTGCCTTCATGTTGAACGATTAGTTCATTCCCATCTGTATGGACAACCATCTTGCATACCGAATCTATATGTTCCCTGTGCTCTTTCATGGATATCGTTATATATTTCTTGTTTGTCGGATTGAACTTATCAAGAATTGCTCTGACCTCACCAGCATTTCCGACATCTAGACATACCTTAAGTAATTGTTTGCAGGCAGAAATATCCAACGAAGCTAATATCTTCTGGACAGGGGGAATAGCGTGGGAATCAATACTTATATGTTCAAAGCCCAATCCAACAAGGAGAGGTAAAAAGTGAATGTCAGAGGCGATTTCACCACAAATATTCAAAGGTTTATTCAATGCTTTGGAAGTATCAACCATGCTCCTTAGCATTTTTAGAGAAACCGGACTTTCTTGCAAAAAGGATTTGCTCACATTAGCATTGTTTCTATCCACAGCAAAAAAATATTGAAGAAGGTCATTCGTTCCGACACTGGCAAAATCAACATGACTTAATAACTCCTTAAAGTCCCAAACCGCTGAAGGAACTTCTATGAGTACTCCCTGCAAGAAATTTTTGTTATACTTTAACCCCTCAACTTTTAAAGATTGTATCGCCTCCCTCAATAGGCCCTGTACAAATAATAACTCATCCATGTCTTCAATCATCGGGTATAAAATTCGGAGTTTACTGGCATAAACACCAGCTCGTAATATTGCCCTTATCTGATTTATGAGTATTTCAGGATGAAAACGGTATATCCTATGAGCTCTAAATCCTAAATAAGGATTCTCCTGTGGCCCTAAAGAAAAATAGGGTAGCAACTTGTCTCCTCCAATATCTAACGTTCTTATAGTAACCGGATGGTCCATACATCTTTTAAAAAGGGATGAATAAACTTGAAACTGATCATCTTCGTTGGGAAAATCATCCTGTCTTTCCATAAATAAAGTTTCTGTTCTGTACAATCCTATTCCTGTCACACCTTCCAGATCCTTTCTTGAGACATGGCGCGGATCAGTTATATTTATCCATATTTTTACTGGCAATTGAGGTATCTCGCTTCTGTTTACATCGAGCTCTTCTTTTATCACATCAGGGGCCTCTCCTGGCATGGGAGAAATCACAAGTTTCCCTTCATGTGCATCCACGTACACCTCAGTGTTCTGCTTTAAGCCTATTCTATTGATATTTTCGACTCTAAGAACGGGAATTCCAAACGACTTTGCTAAGATAGCCGCATGAGATAGGGCAGTTCCTTTTTCTATGATAAATGCCTTCACACCAAAATTTTTTGCCTCGATAACTAAAGATGGAAATAATTCCTTTATTACTACCACAGGATCTTTAGCATTTCTTAAAGGTTTGCTGAGAATAACAGATTTTTCTTTCGCCAATTTCTTTTTCAAGCGAATTACGACATCTTTTATATCGGCAGATCGTTGTAAAAATATTTGACTATTCGAGCTTTCGAGCACTTGTATAATCTCTGCTAAGAGATGCTCTAAAGCTGACTCTGCAGCCACTTGGAATTTCTTGATTCTCTCTTTAACTCTTCTGTGAAATCCCCTATCTTTCAAGATCACAATTTGGGTTTGGATTATTTCTGCTTCTTCAAAGAAAGATTCTTTCTGTAAATTCTTAACCACTTCTTCCAGCTCAATTATTAGAGAAATGACCTCCTTTTCAAACCTGTTCACTTCCTCAGCCAAGTCTCTGGCAGATTTATTTTCTATTGCAGGTCGATTAGCATCTATGGATTTAATCAAGCATACCTCTCCTTTGGCTGATCCAGGAGATAGGACTTGACCCTTTAAATAGTGTTTTTCCATTTCACAGATTAGTTTGTGATTGTATTCACTTTTTGTATGCTTTAGCTTCGGCTTTGGGATCATCACAACAGGATGAGACAGGGGCATTATAATTATCCAATTCGTTCTGTTCGGTGAATTTTGACATGCCTCGCTTGAACTTATCAGTCCACTTATTTGACAAAATCAATCCTGATTCACTAATCAATTTCTCGATTGCCTCGAAGCTTATCTTTTTCAGTTCATATTCCACTTGAATGTGATTTTTTTGCGGATCAAGATCTACAGAAATAATCCCTTCTGTACTCAATAACGAACTGCGTATACCGTTTCCGTGTAAAAAGGCTTCCTTTGAAACCAATTTGATTTTCCTTTTTTTTATTATTTTTTCTCCCATTATCTTTCTCCTAACCTAAGGGCAATACCCTGGGGCCTCACCCAAAAAATCGCTTTCTAAATGCAATATACCCTACCCCCCTATAGCCTGTCAAGGTTTTATTTTGATCTTTTTGAAAATTTATTATTGGAAAAACCTGCCACAGGCATGGACCTACAATAAAGATATTATGCCCTCATCTATAATCGGATTCAGGCAAGTTTCGAAAAAATATTGAATTTAACGATTTTTTATTACACAGTGATGGTCTAATATCTAGATGATTTTGATGGCTTCGACTCAACGATCAGGTCTTATTCACTCTCAGAGAGTCGTCATCTTCCGGCTCGGCGAGCCCTTTGTCAATCAAGATAGCAGACAAGAGTTGAGTTAATCGCTCCGCTCGATTTTTTGAGCTCTTTTGAATTGCTGCTCTTTAACTAGTGCATAGATTACTGGAATAACCAGAAGGGTCAGAAGCGTTGCAGTCAGCATTCCCCCTACCATCGGGGCGGCAATCCGGCTCATCACAGAAGCTCCCGTTCCAGTCCCCCACATGATCGGCAAAAGTCCTCCAATGATAGCCGCGACGGTCATGATTATTGGGCGCGCTCGGTGCGCTGCGCCTGCATAGATCGCTGAGTAGATATCAGAAACGCTGTTAATCCCTGTCGTCTGTTGACTGCGCTGAAACGAAAGCTCGAGATAAACCAACATAAGCACCCCAATTTCGGCTGTGACTCCACCAAGCGCTATAAAACCTACCCCGACGGCAATACTCATATCATAGCCGAGGATATACATCAGCCAGATACCGCCTATCATTCCAAAAGGAATTGATAAAAACGCAATTAAAGTAGGCGCAAATTTCTTAAAATTGAAAAAGAGCAGCAACAAAATTATTAGCAACGTAATTGGTACAACCACTATGAGCCGAGCTTGAGCACGTTGCATATATTCGTATTGGCCACTCCAGGTGATGAAATAGCCCTGCGGTAGATTTACGTTTTCTTCCACGACACGTTTTGCTTCTTCCACGTAGCTTCCGATGTCACGGTCTCGGATATCAATGAACACCAGCGCATTAGGCAAGGCGTTTTCACTTTTTACAACCTGTGCACCTCGTTTCACCTTAATCTCTGCGAGCTGCTCTAACGGAATATGCTCTCCCTGTGAAGTGCGTACTAATACACGACGAAGCTTTTCAATGTCATCTCGCAACTCTCTAGAATATCTCAGGTTAATAGAGTAGCGCTCCAATCCTTCAACAGTATTTGTGATTGTCATCCCGCCGATAGCTGACTGCAGTACATCCTGTACATCCTTAATTGTTAGACCATAACGGGCTATCTCATGGCGTTTGATCTCGAAATCCATATAATAGCCGCCAACTGCACGTTCTGCGTAAACACTGGCTGTCCCCGGAACGTTCCCCACAACACGTTCAATATCTTCACCAATCTCTTGAATTCTATTCAGATCCTGTCCGAATATTTTAATCCCGACTGGCGTTCGAATGCCGGTTGTCAACATGTCGAGGCGAGCCTTGATTGGCATAGACCATGTGTTCGTCACACCGGGCAATTTAGTCGCATGATCCATTTCCTTGACCAATTTATCCACCGTCATACCCGGCCGCCACTCCTCCTCAGGCTTCAACTCAATGATCGTTTCAATCATGCCAAGAGGAGCATTATCTGTAGCTGAATTTGCTCGCCCTGCCTTTCCAAATACTCTTTCTACCTCGGGGAAACTTTTCAGGATTCGATCCTGTTTTTGAAGGATATCCGAAACTTCGGTAATTGAAACACCTGGAAAGAGAGACGGCATGGAGAGAATCGTCCCTTCATTGAGTGGCGGCATGAATTCGGAGCCAATCTGCTTGTAAGGAAATATTGAGATCATGAGGAGGAGCAGGGATGAAATTATCACACCTTTTTTATGCCGCAAAGCAAAAGTTATAAGGTAACGATATCCCTTGTTGATGTATTTATTGATCGGATTTTTCTCCTCCGGCCTTATTTTGCCGCGAACTAAAAAGTACATCAACACCGGGACTACGGTAATTTGAAGGAGAGCGGCCCCTGCCATGGCAAAGGTCTTGGTAAAGGCGAGAGGCCGAAAGAGTCTTCCCTCTTGGGCTTCAAGAGCAAAAATAGGAAGAAAAGAAAGCGTAATTATCAGAAGTGAGTGAAAAAGTGCATGTCCCACCTCCTTTGATGCCCGGCTGATTAGCTGAAGGGTAGTGCCTTGCCCTTCCACCTCCTCTCTATGTTTATGGACATTCTCAATCATCACCACTGCACCAGGAATCATCGCACCAATGGCGATGGCAATTCCTCCTAAAGACATAATGTTAGCGCTCACACCGATGATACGCATCACAATGAAAGCGATGAGTATACCAAGAGGTAACATGAGAATAGCCACAGCCGCACTCCGAAAATGAAGAAGGAAAAGGATACAAATAATTGCGACAAATATGCTTTCCTCAAGGAGCTTGTGTTTCAGAGAATCCACGCCTCGCTCAATTAGCTCACTTCTGTCGTAAGCCGGAACGATTTTTACACCCTCAGGCAGATTTTTTTGGATTTGTTCAATCTTTTTTTTAACATTCTTGATAACTTCCAAGGCATTTTCCCCAAACCGCATGATAACGATGCCTCCAACCACTTCTCCTTAAATCATCGGACCCATTTCAGCCTGTAAAAAGGTGGAAAAAATCATGCAAAAGTGGTAAATTTTCTAGGTTCATTTTCATATGTTTTCTCAATTGGGCGGTTAGCTCAGTTGGGAG
>CAYFVQ010000294.1:0-3616 GCA_964346585.1 uncultured Eubacteriales bacterium
ATAGTCAGGGTCGGAAGAAAAGCCGATGAATTCAGACCTGACACCGATTCCTTCCAAAAGCTTGTAAAAATGGAAGAGCAGAGAGTCAAAAAAGAAGAGGAAAGAAAAATGCGGAGAGAAACGAAGATAATACGAAAGAAGTGGTCGAACGCGATCGAGGCTGAAAACGGATCAAAATACATCATAGTGAAAAAAGGAAAAGGCGAGAGACCCGTGTCTGGAGCAAAGCTCAGAGTCGTTTATACAGGCCAGTTTCTGGATGGAAGACAGTTTTCAAGCTCATCGGATGAAGGAAAACCGGTGTCTACAGGCGAAGCCGAACCATTCCTATTCGAAGTGGGGAAAAGCCGCATCAATCCGGGATTGGACGCAGCCTTGATGGGTATGAGAAAAGGCGAGAAAAGAATTGTAATCCTCCCGGCTGAGCTCGCTTATGGAACAGGCGGATTCTACGCCAGAGAGAAAAAAGGAGAGAAGAGGTTTGTCATCTCTCCCAATACAACCCTTGTCTATGAAATTGAGCTGCTCGATATCCTGTAGAATTTTGGGGTCAGACCTTAGTAACTTCAGTAATTCTAATATTCCAGGGAAGACAAAGTAAGTCTACTTTTATTGAAAAAAGGAAAAAACTAAATTACTGAAGTTACTAGGGACTGACCCCCTTATAATAGGGACTGACCCCCTTATAAATGATACTGATATATGAAAATTACTGAAGTTACTAAGGTCTGACCCCAAAAGTACTACATCGTTACCAGCCCAGCTAATTTCAGGATTTGGATGTAATTGATAACGCTCTGCAGCTTGGATTCTCTCGAATACTGAGCATCGAGCATGTGTTTGATGTCCAGGACGCTCCGCTTGCCGTTGATCAGGCACTGGAGCTCGCTGGTGCTGCCGACATCTCTCCGGCTGTAAGGGTACTTCTGGCTTTCTTCCTTGGGAACCGCGGAGATGAATTCCCTGTAACCTCTGTATCCCTTTTCCCTGACCTTTGCCGTAGGTTTGGGAATCATTTTGGCAGCTTTCTTTTCCAAATCTGTCCACTGAATCTTAACCGGCTTCACTCCGAGTTTTTTGGATATTGTCTCCATGTGAGCTTTGAGAGCCTCTATATGGGCCGCTCCAACAGCATCGATGGTTTTCTGCATTTTGGCCACATAACTCCCGACGGTTGTCTTATCTTTGGCCAGTTCGAGAACAGACGCCAAAGTGTCCTTCTCATTGGTCACAGCTGTGGACACCTGGACCCAGGCTTTCTTATACGCTTTGGAGAGGTCTTCTGCGGTGGCTTTATTCAGCATGTCCATCGCCACAATCAACTGATGACCGAGGCGGCGCGTGCCATTGCTCGCCACTTCTCCTGCGATTTTCTGAGCCATGTTATCGTCTGCACTGGCCACTGTGTAGGCCCCTGCAGCACCGATAATCGTCACTCGTTTCATCTGGGTGGCGTCAATCTTATCCACTCTATCGCCTGATGTGTGGTACCAGGGATCCGGCCAGGTGATCATCATGATACCCGGAACACCGACAGCCCAATCATTGAAAACCTCGTGGTCAGATGCGCCGTAGTGCGTCTCGATGGAGTAATAAAAGGGTTCGTCAATGCCAGATGGGGCGATAATCCGACGGAGTCGGCCGACTTGGCCGCGGTTTTGAATCCGGTCTTTATTTCCCTCTCCGATGTACCGGTAATAATTCTCTATGACATCATTGATGTAGTGCGCATTTCCGTATGTAGTCCGCATCAGGTTAAAATATGTAGGACTCTTGCTCAGACTTATCCCCACCATATCCATGTTGATATTGCACAATGTCTTATCCATGATCTCCTGGTTCTCCTGAACCCATCGCCCTGTGCCTGAAAACTCGGGTCCCCAGAGAAAACGGATCGTTCTTTTCGGGCGAGGAAGCCTTCCTTCCTCAATGAGCGTGTGGAGAATCCGGGCCACTTCCAGAATGCCTGCACTTCCTGATTTATTATCATTGGCGCCCTGTTTGACGATCCCTTCGTACAGATGGGCGGAGAGTATAACCTCACCTGCGCTCGGGTCTGTTCCAGGGATATGGCAGATGACGTTTTGATATTCGTAGTCTTCCATCTTCGCCTCAACCTGAGCATAAACAGTGATTTTCTCTCTTCTGAGCAGACGGCTCTTGAGCAGCTCCCCCTCACGGAAGGGCAGAATAAACCCGAATTTAACCTGTGGTGCTTCCTCTTCGGACATACCTCTGCGTCTATAAATACCCCTCCATGGGATCTGAATAGGATCCCTCGAAATCCGCGACTGGCTGATAGCGACCACTCCCAGGGCTCCCAACTCTCCACAGGCAAGGTTGTGGACGGAGCTAACGCTTCCTTCTGTGACCACAATCTTCCCTTCGACTCCTGCGTTCTCGATTTCTTCCTTGGAACCGCGGCCGACCCAAACCAGCTCAGCTTCCACATCCGCATTCCCGCTTCCCCGGGCAAGCATAGCAGTCATGTCTTTGTAGGAGGCAAGCTTTTGGCGCTGCGGCTTCACTTCCCAGAGCTCACCTTTAATCCCATTCCAGGACTGTCCGGCTTCAAAACGAACAATCTCCGCACCAGGAAGTCCATAATGCTTCAGCTGGTCGTATATGTATTGGGATTCATAGAATGTTCCGGCATACTCCTCCTCAAGGCGGTCTTTGTTGTAGCCGCCAGTTTCCATCACAGTGTTTTTGGCGGTCTCGCCCGATGCTTCACCGATAATCTCATCCATCTGCCCCTCGGGAAGCAGCGTCCAGAGAAGCCAGGGTGTCACCTGGGCAATCGCTGCCCCGGTGGCCAGAACAGCCATAGCCATCAATGAAATAAGGATTCGTTTAGCCATGCATTCCTCCTTTGTCAAAAAGAATCGGATCATAAAATGAAAGTTTCTTTTCCAATCCACACTGATTTTTTGTCTGATATCTCCGCATACCGACCGATTCATTCATAGACTTGATAATTGCATATACCACACAGAAAACATCTGGTCAACAAATTGGGGACGTTCCCCAAGGTACCACCTCTTATTCGTAATAAAGGAAAAAAGGGGAAAAAAGGGGACAGGCCCCTTTTTTTCAGGGACTGTCCCTTCGGGGTCAGACCTTATCTGGGTGTAAGAAACCAGACTTGATTCTATACTTGTCGAATTGATCTTGACAATGCCTGACACCATAATCCTTAGAAAAGGGGCCTGTCCCCTTTTTTCATATGGAATATTTGGTGTTCTCAATCGTCTTTTTTAATGAAGGATGTAAGAATTGATGTGGAATTTAAATCTTGAATGAGTATGATAAAAACAGCTAGTTCACCATTCCCGATTATTGAAAAAACAGCCGTGACTGAAAAAAAAGTCAAAGCATCCAAAATCTTCGAGGCACTGATGGCTCATAAAGAAAAAGTTTTTTTGATCTGTCTGGGATTTTCCAGAAATCCGGCAGACGCAGAAGACCTGACTCAGGAAGTCTACCTGAAAGTCCATAAAAACATCGACACTGTGAAAGATTCAGAGTCATCAAAATACTGGCTCTTCAAGGTCACCCGGAATACATGTCTGGATTTTCACAGGAAAAACAAGCACCGACGCCACAGCCCTCTTGG
>CAYFVQ010000295.1:0-2617 GCA_964346585.1 uncultured Eubacteriales bacterium
CCTGGCTCGACCGCTATTTAGGCCCTGTGAAATAAAGAGGGGTCGCATCTTAAAGAGGGGTCGCATCTCAACATTCGACATTTCAAAAAAGGGGCCAGGCCCCTTTTTAAAAATTGGGGACAGTCCCCATTTTTTCTAGAGATTGCCACGTGTCGCTCGCAAAGTCATCCAGAAGACGTTACTAAATCACTGAATATGGACAACCGGCCACTCTTCTGCATTTTTTATCGATAACTATCCTCATTTTTTATCGTAATAATAATTAGGCATTTTCGTTATAATGAATAGGCTATTATTGAATGAATTAGATAATGAATGAATCAAATAATGAATGAATGAGTGAAACAACCTCGATTTTGAAGAAAGCTATCAGCTTATTATTTGGTTGGATCCTGCTCTTGCTCGCCGTTCTTTTAGGAATGGGAGGAGCTGTTCTCGGTTTCTCGCTCTGTGCTGTGTTTTTGAGTCATATAATTCTTTTGAGCCTGATCGCGCTGATTGTTTGTTTTCTGGTTTCTTTCAGCCTTGCCCGGGTTGCCGGGGGGATGATACTGAGAGCCCACCGTTCTCGATTAGCTCTTTGGACGGGAGTGGGCACAGTTATCGGAGTCATACTGATATCGTCTTTGACGATCTTTAAACCCCTGGTACCATCTTCTGAGATCATAAAACCGAGAGTCCCTGAAGGCCTCGATTACTGGGACCTGGAAACAGGCTCCCGCATTGCTTATCAGAAATTCCCTGCCGCGCAGAGGACCAAAGAAGAGCCTGTCATTTTTCTGCATGGAGGACCCGGTGGGGCTGTCGTGTCTTTCGCACCCATAACTAATGTCATTTCAGAACTCTCTGAGGATGGGTATGATGTTTATTTTTATGACCAGGTGGGAGGAGGACTGTCAGGAAGATTGAGAAATATCCGAGAATACCAGCTCTCCCGCCATGTGCAAGACCTTGAGCAGATAAGGAAAGAGATCAAAGCGGAAAAGATGATCCTAGTCGGAGAATCCCATGGTGGTAGACTTGCGGCTCATTATACGGCGTTGTATCCAGAGAATGTAAAAAGATTGGTGCTGATTTCTCCTGGAGAGGTGATATCTCAGGAATGGGATGATGAGAGCAGTGGGACCATCAAGGATAGAGCTTCCCCAGAGGTGCTTCAGAAGTTCGATGATTTCTTAAAAACACCTCGAATGATGTTTACCGTTTTACTCTTTGAGATTAACCCTGATGCGGCACGCAATTTTTTATCTGATGCTGAAGCGGACACCCTGTTGATCAAACTCTTCTCTCCTTTGCTTGGAGGCGCAGCCTGTGATCCTGAAAAGTTCCCTGAGGATCACAATATATTGTTTGGTTTCTGGGCGACCATGATACCTGACAATTTGCCGGAACCCGCGAATAAATCTGTAAAAGACAAACTCAGATCCCTGACTCTTCCTGTTCTTATCCTCAGGTCAGAATGCGATTATGTCAAATGGGAAGTCACCTACGAATACAAGTCCCTGTTGAAAAATTCCACTCTTCTCTTTTTGGCGGGTGCGGGACATATGCCGTTTCTTGAGAAGCCCGGCCTTGTTCTGGATTCAATCAGGTCCTTCCTTCTTGACGAGCCGCTCCCGCTTGCAGCCTACACGGGTGAATCACCGCCTAAGAAGAAGGGGTCGTAGGAAGGTCGCATCTTAACATTTAACAAAAAAAATCAACAAATCTAGGTGCCATATCTTAACATTCAATATTTCAGAAATGGGGAGAGGTTTCATTTTATTTTAAGGGATTGCCACGCAAGCTCGCAATGACACAAGCTGGAGAATACCGCTTTGCTTCCGAAGAAAAAAGGGATCTGGCCCTTTTCTTGAAATTGGGGACTGTCCCCAATTTCCTGCATGAGACTGCCGCGTGGCTCCGCTCCTCACAATGACACTCTTATTTTCGCCTTATTAATAAGAAGCTACTTTGTTGCTGCGCATAAACAAATTTCTCTAATTCCCGTCGATTATTTCGACATTAAAAAAAATGTTGACAATTGTTTTTTATTTGTTCATAATATCTGAATAGATAGAATGAAAAATCCAAAGAGATAGCGTAAAAACAGGAGAGACTGACATGTCTGAACTGACTAAATTCGAAGAACAGATCCTTCTTTCTGTCTGGAATCTCCAGGACCAGGCCTACGGCATCTCCATATATGACCACATCCGCAAGATCACAGGGAAAAAGCTGGCTATCGGCGGTATCTACTTCCCGCTCGAGCGCCTTGTCGAAAAAGGCCTCCTTAAGGCCAGGAAAGGTGAGCCCACACCTGTACGCGGCGGACAAAGCAAGCGCTATTATGAGCTCACCAAAATCGGGTACGAAATACTCCTCGAATCCCGAAAGATGCAGGAAGCCTTCTGGAAAGACCTGCCGAAACTATCCTTCATCGTGGAAGAAAAGAGATAAGAATGACCAAAAACAACCGCTCATCGCTCGGTCTTCGGCTGTTGAGCCGGCTGATTGATAAAAACAAGAATTACGGCCTTATCGGCGATGTCGAGGAACTATACCATAACTGGCAGGAGGAAAAAGGGAGAGTCACCGCTGAATACCTCCTCTGGATGCAGGTTCTGCGGACCATCCC
>CAYFVQ010000296.1:0-28589 GCA_964346585.1 uncultured Eubacteriales bacterium
AGGGAACGCCCATCGTGTAACGGTCACCGATGGGGATAAAGCTGAGATCCGGCTTAAAGAATTCGCCGATGAGCTTCATATCATAGGTTAAACCCGTATCCCCAGCATGATAACTCGTCTTGCCATCCATTTCGATGACCACTCCTGCCGGATCTCCCTTTTCAGCGGAGTGGAGTGCGTTAACCATGTGCACTTTCACTCCTTTGGCTTCAATGGTTCCCCCGATGTTCATTCCTTCTGCGGTTATTCCTTCTGCTTCCGCATCCACGGATATCTCGTGAATGCCGACGCAAGTGGCGCCTGTTTTTTTGCAAATTGTGAAGGCGTCTCCGAGATGGTCGCCGTGATGATGGGTGACGACTACCACGTCTGCTTCATCGATTTCATCGGGAGTCGTTGAGGCCGCAGGATTCCCTGTCAGGAAGGGGTCGATGTATACGGTTTTTGAGCCCTTAATCTTTATCCCGGAATGTCCTAACCAGGTGATTTCCATCGTCTAACCTCCTTTTTAAATTATGCTTACAGGATTATTTTGGTTTTACCTTTTTTTATCCGGGAGGCCAACTCATCTGCCTTCCACCCAGAAGATGGAAATGGATGTGGAGAACGTCTTGACCTGATTCCCGGCCTGTATTGAGGGCGATTCTGTATCCTCTTTCTCCGATTTCCTTTTCTCGAGCGATTTCGCGAGCTTTGAGGAGAAGATGACTCAGCACATCTTTTTTGTCTTCGGGAATTTCATTCAAAGAGGGGAAATGCTCTTTGGGAATAAGAAGTACGTGAACCGGAGCTTGAGGATTGATGTCATCGAAAGCGATCATTCTCTCGTCCTCATAGACAATGCTGGCCGGTATTTCTTTGCGGATGATTTTACAGAAAATGCAGTCTTCCATTTTAAGCCTTTGCTCTTATTCTCTTATTCTTTCTATTTTGGCGCCGAGTGACTTTAGCTTGTCTTCAAGATTCTCATAGCCTCGATCCAGATGTTCGACTTCATTGATGACTGTTTCACCGCTGGCAATCAAACCAGCCAGGACGAGGGACGCCGAGGCCCTTAAATCTGTGGCAATGGTTTCTGCTCCGGAAAGAGGAGTTTTCCCTTTGACAACGGCTTTATCTCCGAAAACTTCGATACTCGCTCCAAGGCGGAGCAGTTCATTAATGTGAGAATATCTTCTGTCAAAGATAGTTTCGGTGATGATCGATACACCAGAAGCCTGGGTCATCAAGACTATAAACTGGGCCTGCATATCGGTCGGGAATCCTGGATACGGAGAAGTGGTTGTATCTTGAGGCCTGATCTCTTCGCTGCCGATAACTCGGAGGGAATGATTATTGAGCTTTTTGATTTGTGTTCCAGAGAATTTCAATTTTTCTATCACTGTATCAAGATGTTCGGGTTTGACATTGGTTAGAATAATATCCCCTTGAGTGAGTGCGCTGGCGACAAGAAAAGTCCCGGCTTCTATTCGGTCAGGGATGATCTCATGGGTGGCTCCGCCGAGCTCTCTGACTCCTTTTATGCGAATGGTCTCTTCACCGATTCCATCAATCCGCGCTCCCATTTTAACCAGAAGCTTACAGAGGTTCGAAATTTCGGGTTCTCGGGCACAGTTCTTCAGTACGGTTTCTCCAAGGGCCAGGCAAGCGGCCATGACCAAGTTTTCTGTTCCCCCCACAGTCTTTTTTTCAAATTCGATTTCAGCTCCATGAAGCTTGTTCGCCTCAGCTTTAATGTACCCGTGTTCAAGGCTTATTGATGCCCCGAGTTTTTCCAAGCCATGGATATGAAGATCGATGGGGCGGGAGCCGATGGCGCAGCCACCAGGCAAGGCGACAATAGCCTTTCCGAAGCGGGCCAGAAGAGGACCCAGGACGAGAATGGATGCCCTCATAGCCTGGACCAGGTCATAAGAGGCCTGGTCGGATTTGACCTCTCTAACCTGGATAGAGAGAGAATTCTTTTTTATGCTGGCACTGGCTCCCAGCTCTTTCATCAGGGTAAGGATCGTATACACATCCTTCACACGAGGGATGTTTTTCAAGCGGATCTTTTCCTTCGTCAGAAGGGAAGCTGTGATAGCTGGGAGAACAGCATTCTTGGCTCCGCTGATTCTGACTTTTCCTTTGAGTCGGAGATTTTGGTTTCCGAGGATCCTTATCTTTTCCATGCGCTAACATTCTAAAATAACACTTCTCAAAATTCAATGGGATTAGATATTTCATTTTCAGGCAAAAAACGATAAAAACAATTGAAACTATCGGGGTCAGACCTCAGTAACTTCAGTCATTTGAGAGCTCAATTTGAAAAGATAAAGAAAGTTTATTCGAAAAGCACTATTTATTTTAATTTGGATGTGAGTATTCAATTTCATCTCTCCCTCTTCATTTGTTTTCATTTAAATTTTTCAAAGTTAGACTTTATCTTTTATCCTAAATTACTGAAGTTACTGAGGTCTGACCCCGATTGTTGAAATAAAGATATGTTTGCACTAAGATAAAGCGGGCTGAAAGTGGCTGAACAAAACCTATCTTTTTCTTAACGGAGGCAAGCAAATGAAAATGCTTATCGGAGAGAAATGGATTGATAAGGACGAAAAGATTGATGTCCGCAATCCTTATAATGATGATCTTATCGATACTGTTCCTTCAGGGGACGTAGCTGATGTGGAGGCTGCGTTTCAAGCCGCAGAGGAAGGATTTGAAATCAACCGGAATCTCTCAGTCCATGAACGCATTTCCATCCTGTACAAGGTTGCTGAAATTTTAAAGGAGAGCCAGGAAGATTTTGCGAAGACTATCGCGTCCGAAGGGAGCAAAACTATAATGGAGGCTCGAAAAGAGGCCAGCCGTTGTATTGATACGATCACGATTTCGGCTGAGGAGGCACGGCGGGTCGTGGGGGAGACCATCCCCTTTGACAGCCGCGAAGGCTCAGAGAACAGGCTTGGGTATTACTACCGTTTTCCCATCGGGATCATTGTGGCCATCACACCGTTCAATGACCCATTGAACCTTGTGGCGCATAAGATCGGCCCAGCCATTGCGGGTGGAAATTCTGTTGTTCTCAAGCCTGCCACAGTCACTCCCCTTTCGGCTTTAAAGCTGGGAGAGGCGTTTATCGAGGCTGGCCTTCCTTGGAAAATATTGAACATCGTGACTGGAAAAGCGTCCAAGATCGGAGACGCTCTGGTGACTGATCCGCGGGGGAGGATGATTTCTTTTACGGGAGGAACAGAAGCTGGACTGGATATCACCAAAAAGGCAGGCTTAAAAAAGATAGGAATGGAGCTGGGATCCAACTCGCCGGTGATTGTCATGGATGATGCGGATATTCCGCAAGCGGTGGAGCTTTCTGTATCTGGTGCTTTCTGGGCTGTCGGGCAGAACTGCATAGGTGTGCAGCGGATTTATATCCATGAAGCGGTTTATGATGAATTCGAGAAGATGTTCGTCGAACAGACGAAGAAGATTAAAGTCGGCTTTCAATTGGATGAGGATACAGACATGGGGCCCATGATCACTGAAGAGGAAGCGGCTCGAGTGGAAGAATGGGTCAAAGAAGCCACGAAAGCGGGAGCAGAGCTTTTAACTGGAGGAAGCCGTGAGGGCACTCACTTTGAGCCCACAGTGTTCATGAACATGCCCGACACAGCCAAGCTGAATTGCGAGGAAGTGTTTGGGCCGGTTGTCAATCTGTATAAGGTATCCACACTGGATGAAGCCATCAAATTAGCCAACAGTGTGATATACGGGTTGCATGGGGCCATCTTTACACGCTCTTTGGATAACGCTTTTAAAGCCATCAGGGGACTCGATGTTGGCGGAGTGATGGTTAATGACTCGACTGACTACCGTATTGACATGATGCCTTTCGGCGGCGTGAAGTGGAGCGGCCTTGGACGGGAGGGGATAAAATTTGCCCTTCTAGAGATGACAGAACCCAAGGTTGTCTGCTTTAATCTGTAGATGATATAGTGGGAGATATGAAGGTGAGTCAGAAAAAAGTCTTTTTTTTATCTCTCCTCTTTCCTCTGGCGTTCTGCCTTCTGTATTTGAGCTGCGGGAAAAAAGAAGAGAAAGGCGTCCAACAGGAAAGTGTCAAAAAGCTTCAAATAGCAGTCATCCCCAAAGGGACGACTCATGAGTTCTGGAAATCCATCCATGCCGGAGCAGTCAAAGCCTCCAGAGAACTGGGAGTGGAAATCATCTGGAAAGGTCCTCAGAAAGAGGATGACCGGGCCCAGCAGATAATGGTTGTCGAGGACTTCATCAACAGGGGAGTCAACGGAATTGTCCTCGCGCCTTTAGATGACCGGGCCTTATGCCGGCCTGTTCAGGATGCTGTCAGAGAGGATGTCCCGGTGGTGATAATTGATTCCGCACTCCAGGGAGAGGATTATATTAGCTTTGTGGCCACAGACAATTATAAAGGAGGAGTGATCGCTGCCCACAGGATGGGAGAGCTGCTCGGAGGAAAAGGGGATATTTTTCTCATCCGTTACCAGGAAGGCTCGGCCAGCACGACGAAACGGGAAAATGGGTTTCTGGATACTATAACTTCTGAATTCCCGGATATTTCACTCCTCGTTCAGGACCAGCATGCTGGCGCAACTACAGAAACAGCTTACCAGTTGGCTGAGAATCTCCTGGGCCGCTTTCCGGAAGTCGACGGCATTTTTTGTCCGAATGAATCGAGCACTTTTGGAACTCTCAGAGCATTGCAGGAATCCGGATCAGCCGGAAAAGTGAAATTTGTCGGCTTTGACAGCAGCCCGAAACTGATCCAGGGTCTTAAAGATGGTCATATCCATGGCCTTGTGCTCCAGGATCCGATGAAGATGGGATATTTAGGAGTCAAACAGATGACTCTTCATTTGAAAGGCCAGGAAATTGAAAGCCGCGTTGATACCGGAGTCTATCTGGCCACACAGGAAAACATGGAAGTACCTGAAATCAAGAACCTTCTTGAGCCTGATTTTTCGGCTTATTTGGACCGATGATTCAGAATCAGACTTCTCCGCTAATCCTCCAGATGAAAAACATCGTTAAAAATTTCGGGGCTACCTGCGCCGTGGATGACGTCGATTTTGAACTGAAGAAGGGGGAAGTCCATGCTTTGATCGGTGAGAATGGCGCGGGCAAAAGCACTCTGGTCAAAATACTGAGCGGCGCCCTCAAGGCCGATAGAGGGAGCATGCTTCTAGAAGATGTTCCTTATTCCCCTTCGAGCCCTCTGGATGGCAGACGGAGAGGAGTTTCGATGATCTACCAGGAACTCAACCTGGCTCCGCATCTCACAGTGGAAGAGAATATTATGCTCGGAAAGGAACTCCATTCATTGGGTTTTGTCCAACAGAAGGAGATGAGAAAAAAGGTCAAGGAGGCCTTGGAATTTGTCCGTCATCCAGAGATTTCCACCGATGTCCCGGTGAGAAAGCTGAGTATCGGAGCCAGGCAGGTTGTGGAAATAACCCGGGCTTTGATGGGCAGAGCCACAGTTCTCGTCATGGACGAGCCCACGAGCTCCCTTTCTCAGGAGGATAGTGCCCTTCTTTTCCAGATTATCGGAAGGCTCAAGAGCCAGGGAGTGAGCGTAATCTATATCAGCCATTTCCTTGAAGAAGTCCAGGAGGTGGCGGATAGTTTCACCGTGCTGAGAGACGGAAAAAAGGTGGGCTCCGGCAAAATCAAGAATGTTTCACTCGAAGAGCTCATCCGGATGATGGTTGGGCAGAAAGTTGATGAGATGTTTCCTCGGATAGAGCATGAGGTCGGTGATGAGCGGCTCAAGCTAAAAAGGTTAAAAGGGATAAATATGCAGGCTGAAGTGAATCTCAACCTGCACAGCGGTGAGATTGTCGGGCTGGCCGGCCTGATCGGAGCAGGAAGGACAGAGCTAATCAGAACGATATTCGGTTTGGATGCAGTCGCGAAAGGTTTTATCAAAATTGCCTATCTGCCGACTCGCAAAGGATCTCCTTCGCAGAGGATTCGTCAGGGGATGGGATATCTCAGCGAAGACAGACAAGGTGAGGGATTGGCCCTCTCCCGCTCTTTAGCGGACAATCTGACCCTCAGCTATTTTTCTCCGTACAGCCGTCTGGGCTTCATCGCGTTAAAGAAAAGAAAAAAAGCTGCGAACGAGTGGATTAAGAGGATGAAGATTAAAGCTCGAGGTCCGGATCAGTTGGTTTTAGGGCTGTCCGGAGGGAATCAACAAAAAGTGGCCCTGGCTCGGCTGCTTCACCAAGAGGCGGATATACTGCTCCTGGATGAGCCGACACGAGGAATCGATGTAGGCAGCAAATCCCAGATTTATGAATGGATAGGAAATCTAGCATCAGAGGGGAAAACGATTCTTTTTATTAGTTCCTATTTTCCTGAGTTGATTGGAATATGTGACAGGATCGCTGTCTTCCATCGCGGGCAGTTGGTGGATATCCGGTCCTATTCCCAGTGGACAGCGCAGGGGATAATGGCGGCAGCCACTACGGGAAAGGCGGTTGAACAGTGAGAAAGAAGACAGTTCAGTTTTCATTTGTAAAAGAGAAAACTCGCATCAAGTATCTCATCAGCTGGCTAGCACCGTTTTTGGGATTGATTCTGGTCCTGGCGATATTCTCTTTAATGCCTGAAGTGCAGGATAGATTCCTGCGGGTCGCTAACTTCAAGAGTGTCGCCACCCAATCAGTGATTGTAGCACTGGGAGCCTTAGGGATGACTCTTATCATCATCAGTGGCGGAATCGACCTCTCTGCCGCCTCGAACATCGCTCTTTCCAGCGTCATTGTCGCCTTTTCCATCAATGCGGGTATCCATCCGGTTGTGGCCATAGTGTTTGGGATTTTAACCGGAGGTCTTGTTGGATTTGTCAACGGGAGCCTGATCACTTCATTGAGGCTGGTCCCGTTTATTGTCACGCTGGGCATGCTGGGTATCGCCAGAGGCGTAGCCAAATGGATTGCCGGCAATCAGAAGATCGATGCGCCACTCACCTGGGTTAATGACCTCATGGCCAGACATCCCCAACCCTCCTGGCTATTGATGGCCCCTGGAGTCTGGCTGATGATTATCCTGGCTGTGATAATGGCTATCGTCCTGCGTTATACGGTGTTCGGAAGGCATGTTTTTGCTGTGGGCTCGAACGAAGCCACTGCCCGGCTCTGCGGCATCCGAACGAACCGGACGAAAATCGTCATCTATTCTGTCTCCGGTCTTTTCTGCGGGTTGAGCGGGGTCATGCAGTTTTCACGGCTGACGGTCGGCGACCCAACCGTGGCCGTCGGTCTGGAACTGGATATTATTGCGGCTGTGGTCATCGGTGGAGGAAGTCTGAGTGGAGGGGAAGGGAGTATTCTCGGCTCGATGATAGGCGTATTCATCATGTCCTTCCTCCGGAACGGAAGCACGATGATGGGCTGGCCGAATTATATCCAGGAGATTATCATCGGGGCGATCATAATCGTGGCCGTGAGCTTGGACCAGCTCCGCCACCGCCGCGATTAACCATTAGGGGTCGCATCTCAACATTCGACATTTCATCATGCACGGCCATTCTGATTTTTAAAAAAGAAGATTGGTCCTTAACTTTCTTTCAAAATTAATTTAATTCCTATGCGAGCTTTTTCTCAATAAATGGGAATTATTAATTTACAACTTCGTCCTCCATTTGGATAGATATTACTGATGGTCAGACAGCTTAGAATTGAATATCCGGGGGCTTTTTATCATGTGATATCGAGAGGAGAAAGATTAGGAAATATTTTTTTCGATGATAATGATCGGTTGAAATTTTTAGAAAAACTACGTGAAGCAGTGGATAAATTCAATTTGAAAATCCATTGTTATGTTTTAATGAGTAATCATTTTCATCTTTTAGTAGAGACACCAGAAGGAAATTTATCAAAAGCAATACATTTTCTTAATACGAGTTATACAAATTGGTTTAAATCAAAGCATCAAATTGTAGGATCGATATTTCAGGGAAGATATAAATCAATATTAGTAGAAAAAGAGGCATATTTATTAACATTAAGTGCATATATACATTTGAATCCGGTTCGTGCAGGCATTGTATCCTGGCCAGATGAATATGAATGGAGCAGTTTTAAGTGCTATATAAAAAAAGCGAAATTAAGTTGCTGGATATTTACTAGGGATGTATTAAATATGTTTTCGGATGACAGGGAGGAGTATGAAGAATTCGTTTATTGTCAAATGGCTAATGAAAGTGAAGACAGGAAAAAAGAATTTTTTGGAAAGGATTCAATATTAGGCAAGGAGAGATTCAGGGAGGAAATTAAGAAAATAATAAATTCAGGCAAAAAAGAGGATAATTTTCGAGAGAAGCCAGATTTAAAAAAGCTGAACAGAGCAAAAATCGAAGATATAAAGAGAATAATAATTAATACTTTTCAGGTCAAAGAGGAAGAGTTGATGATAAAGAAGAATAATAATAAATATCGCAAATTATTCTTATATGGATTGAGAAAATATTCGGATTTGAGCTTAAAAGGAATAGGTGATTTATTCGGAATGGATTATTCAGCCGTATCTCAGATGATAATGCGGTTCATTTTAGAATCAGAAAGTAATTATGAATTAAGATCCATATTGAAAAGATTTGAAAGAGAAATAAAAAATTTTGAAATGTCGAATGTTGAGATGCGACCCCTATAAGGATTTGAGGGCTTGGTCGAGGTCGGCGATGATGTCGCCCGGGTCTTCAGCGCCCACACAGAGTCTTATCATCTGCGGCGGAATGTCAGCCATTTCTCGCGCCTCTTCACCTTGCTGCTGATGAGTGGAGATAGCGGGAATAGTGGCCACGCTTTTGATTCGGCCCAAATCCGTCGCTCGAAAAATCAGGTTAAGGTTATCAAGGACTTTCCGAGCGTTTTCGGGCGGTCCGTCGACTCGAAAACTGAGGAGATGGCCGAAGCGGTTGACTTCTTTTCCTGACCCGTCATCCGAATCGACAAGCTTCAAGTATTTTTTGGCCAGCTTATGGAGCGGAAAGCTCTCCAGCCCCAGATAATCCACCTGATACACTCTGGGATGCTGACTGAGAAATTCCGCGACCTTCTGAGAATTTTGACTGACTAAATCCATTTTAGATCGCAGAGTGCGAAGGTCATTTATCGCATAGAGGGCATTCGTGGGAGAGGCGGCCGGGCCATAATCCCGGTAAGGGAGGAATTTCACGTATTCAGCGAAGCTTTCTTTGAAGAGAGGCTCATCGTTTTTGACCTTGGTCACGATGGGCTTGCGGCTGATCAAGGCTCCACCGATGGCCAGACCACCGGAAGTGATGGATTTGGTTAAAGAGTGAATAACGATATCTGCCCCATGCGCGATGGGACGCATCAAGGCAGGGGTGGCACAAGTGGAGTCAATGATGAAAGGAATTTCCCAGGAATGAGCGAGGTCAACAACAGCCTTGATATCACAGAATGACTGTTGGGGATTGCTCGGCGCCTCAGAGTAAAGAAAGCGGGTGTTCTCATCGATTTTCGCTTTCCACTCCTCGATGTCTTCCTGATGTTCGACCCAGCGCACTTCGATTCCTCTCTCCTGCATCTTGCGGATAGAGAAGTGCTGGAAGGTCCCGCCGTAAACTTGGACGGTTGAAACAAAGTTGATTTTCTCTTCTCCCTCCTTCTGTTTAACGAGAAAAGGGTCGACTGCTGACATGATGGCGGACATTCCAGAGGATGTGACCAGGCAGGATGTATCGTGTCCGGTCTTGTAGCCTTCAAGCAGGGCCAGGAGCCATTCCAGGTAGTAAGTTGTCGGATTGGCTATCCGGGTGTAGCACCAGGTCGGGATCAAATAGGCCAGCGCAGCCTCCAACTCATCCGCGTCCCTGTAGGCCTGTGCGCTGGAAAGGTAGAGTGGTTCGATGATAGCGCCCTGGTTAAAATTCAGAGCTTCTTCGACGGTGTAGAGGCCATGAACCGCGATTGTATCAAATTTATAATTTTTGACTCGCTCAAGCTGTTTTTCTTTTTGTGCGAGAAATTCTTCAGCGGCTTTGACATATCTCATGACTCCAGGTCCGTGCTGTTGATCGTCACTCATGATTCCTCCAATTTACCTGAATTATTCATAAAATCTGCCGACAAAATAATCTACTTTCAATGATATGAACTTGTTAGGTAGGTTTCTCTCCAAATCAAGATTCAAACCTTCTTTACTGTCAATTATTTCACTATATGTCGGCATCTTTTACCTTTCAGGCGAGCCGATCTCACTGCATCTGCTTTGTTACGGCCCAATCGCGGTGGACGACCACAGCTTCATGGGCCGACGCCTCGCATCTACAGCAACCTCGACTCGTGAATAATCCAGGTTAATTCATCGAGATCATTTTATTTTTTCTGTTGTATTTTTTTATCACAGAACTCAATCTTTTTACACCTTCGACAGTCTCTTCTTTTGTGGGATACGAAAAATTTACCCTCATGGTGTTATACTTACGGAATCCTTCAGGGTAGCAAACTTCTCCGGGAACGAACGCCACTTTTTCCTCAATGGCCATGAAAAAAAGTTTCAAGGTGTTGATCTCCTTCGGGACTGTGATCCAGAGGAACAATCCGCCTTCAGGATGTGTCCAGCGGACACCCGTATCTTTGGGGAAATTCTCTTCCAGGGCCTGGAGGAAGAAATCCAGCTTTTCCAAATAATACTGTCTGGCTTTCTTAAAATGAGTATCCAGGTCATAGTCCCGCAGGAAGGTTGTGCATATATCCTGGTTGAGTTTGGGTGTATTGAGAATGTTGGCTCCCTTTATAAAGGAAAACTTCTTGATGACTTCGGGAGGACCGATATTGAAGCCCACTCTCATGCCCGGACAGAGAATCTTGGAGAAGGTGTATATACCGATTACATTCCCTTGATTTTTATCCAGCGAATAGAGAGAGGGGATGTGTTCCCCCCTGTATCTCAATTCCCGGTACGGACTATCCTCTATCAACGGGATGCCACATTTTTGACTCAAGGAGAGGAGAGCTTTCCTTTTCTCGAGGCTGGTGGTGATTCCGGAAGGATTCTGGAAGTCCGGAACAACGTAGATGAATTTTGGCTTTTTCTTTTTGGCGATCTGCTCTTCTATTTCAGCCTCCATGCCTTTGACATCCGACCCATCCTCTTCGATCTCTTTGGCGATATACTGCGGGCCTTCCATTTCAAAAGAGGCTAATGCGCCCCCAAAGGTGGGAAGGTCTATGACGATGGCGTCTTCGGGCTCGAGGAACAATCTTCCGACGAGGTCTATTCCGTGCTGCCCGGATGTGGTTATCATTATGTTCTCCGGCCCGATATCGATATTGTCCTTTTTCAGGTAATCGATGACAGCCTCCATCAGGTCATTTTCTCCTGATATTGAAGAGTACTGGAGCGTGTATTCCCAGTTTTCGAGGGAATTTTCCGTGGCTTTTCGGATCAAATCAACAGGAAAGATATCATTGCTGGGAAGCCCTCCGGCAAAAGAAATGACCTCAGGGTCGTTGATGTAGCTCAGCATTTTCCCGATGTTATACCCATCGAACTCTTTCATGAGGCTGGCGAAGAGTGATTTCATCTTGCTCATAGTCTCTTTAAGTCAAAAACAGCATGCGCTGTGCGCAGATTCTACGTGCCTTTTTGTTTGTACCGGGCCGGGTCATCAAAGACATCGATGACGAAAACCCTGGAGAGAAAGGTCGCTGAATGCACGATTCCCGCGGGGATGTGGTACCAGTCGCCTTTTCGGTAGACTTTTGTCTCGTCTCCAATCGTTAACTTCATCTCCCCATCGATCACCATGCCCCATTGTGCGCAGTGGGAATGGGGAGGTACGACCGCGACGGGCTCTATGTCGAAAAAAACGACCTGTTTGTCGGTGCTCTGGTGAATCCAGGCTCTCACTCCCTCAAAAGGGATGTCGGCTTCTGGGAGCTCTCTTATCATCTCCTGATAAGGAGTGCCTTCCCATTCTTTCATTTGTTCGTCCATTTGATTCATCCTTTCGAATTCATATCTATGTGTCGATGCATCCACACAAATTCAGATTTTCTCAATACAGCGCTTTGATAAAGCCACCGTCGACCTGGAGGGCCACGCCTGTAATATAACCAGCCCCTTCAGAAGCGAGGAAGGCCACGGCATGGGCCACCTCTTCAGGATTTCCCAGTCTTCCCGCTGGGATGGCTTTTTCGATAGTGGTGTAAAAGTCTTTAACAGTCCCTTTTCCGTTTTCTTCGAAGGATTTGGCCAGGTCTTCCACTCTTTCCGTTTTCGTGTACCCGGGGCAGACTGAATTGACGGTAATGCCAAAAGGTGCCAGCTGGTTGGAGAGGGATTTGGAAAAGCCCGTGACGCCTGCCCTTGATGTGTTGGAGAGGATCAAGTTGTCGATGGGCTGTTTGGCTGAGATTGAGGTTATGTTGATGATCCTTCCCCAACTCTGTTTCTTCATATAAGGCATGATGCTGGTACAGAGGTCGATCGTGCTCAAAAGGTTGAGCTCCAGCGCCTCCCTGTAGTCTTCCGCTGAAAAATCATCCACCATTCCGGAAGCAGGACCTCCAGCATTGCAGACCAGGATATGGATTTTCCCGAATTCATCGATGATTTGGCTAACCATTTGACTGACTTGATCTTTATCTGTCACATCTGTGATGAAAGCCCTGACTACTCCTCCTGTTTCTGCAGCGATTTCATCCCTGGCTTTGAAAAGCCTGTCCTTGTTCCTTGCACAGATGGCAACGGTAGCCCCTTCGCGAGAGAGACGAAAAGCGATGGCTTTCCCCAGCCCTTGGCTCGAGGCGGCCACAAGGGCCACTTTATCTTTTATTCCTAGATCCATCGTCTTTCTCCAGCTAATCCCGAGTTTTCATCTTCATTCTTCATATGAGACCCGAGCGAATAGGGCCTCGTGTCCCCTTCTCATGATTTCCTTGGCGTCCTTGTCGCACCGAATGCACTTATGGTATATCACATCTCCAATCTTTTCAGCCAACTCATTTCTCTCTTCATCCGAGAGAAAATACGCTTCCATCGTGTCATAAGGACGGGATTCCCCGTCGCTCTCGTATTTAATGGTTAAGTCTCTCCCCGCTTCAAGAACTTTAAATGCGTTCTCTGTCCAGTTGAAATCAGCCATGCCCAGGTCTGGGTTGATGCGGAGGTGGGCAGCCAGGTAGATCCGGGGAAGACCTGAGGATTGGATCTCATCAAAGCACTGGATAAATGTTTCAGCAGTGGCTGCGTTTCCTATGTTGATCTCATAGATCGGAGTCGTGCCATCATCCCGGAGATATTCCTTGAATATGTTCAGCAGCATCCGAAGCTGGATAGCGTTTTGAGTCGAAAGGAGCATGGATATTTTAAAAGAGAGGTTCGGGATTTCCCGTGCGTAGTAGCAGGCAGCCACGATTGTAGACCAACTCGGATTCAGAAAAAAATTCGCACCTGTCGTCATAGCCGCTCTTGTGATTCCATCGAGGTAGACAAGATGATTGTTGTTCCCCACCTCGACTCCTCCAAGGTTTCCATAAGCCGTCCCCATGTTTTTCATGATTAACCGGCTCAGTCCGTTTCCCATATCGGTCCGTTCAAACGTCTCACCAGTCACTTTTTCTACTCTTGAGATTCGTTCTTCGGGGAGTGGGGTTCCGATGAGGTTTGTGGTGCAGAACTTGCTGGCTCCCAAGATATTTTCAGACATGGCAAGCGTCGAAAGAAGGTCCCCACTGTAGACGTAGGATTCGGTCAATCCTACGACGGATATCATTTCCGTCGGGAAAAGCACATCCCCATTCTCTGCGATTCGTCTTATGCAATCAAACGTGGGATGGGCGGCCTGAAACCCTGAAACTTGGGTGGTGCACTTTCCTTTTTTGGCCACATGGATTCCGTTCTTCTCCACAAAATCTTCGACTTTGGCAAAGCTGTTGGCGTATTTTTCCGCTTTTTCCAGCATCTCTCCATACCCTTTTTCTCCGGCGATACTTTTTCGCGTGTCGTAGTCTCGCAAAGAGTCAATCTGTTTTGAAATCTCCTTCGCTCCACCGTAGGAATCGAGTAAAGCATCCATGGCCTTGAGTTCCTTATCGCTGAGAAGTTTAAAGTGCATTCTTTTTCTCCCCGTCAGAGATATTTATTTATGAATATCTTTACTCTTTATATGGATTATAGAAACTTTTTGTTTCCTCTATATTTATTAAGAGAGATGATGGTGAATGGCCAGCATGTCTGTGAGGATGGAGTATCCGGTCTCGATTTTCCCTGCGCCAGGTCCCTGAATCGTGACTTTACCCAGCAAATCCAGGTCGAAAGTGAGAGCATTATTCGCACCCATGACGCCAGTAAGAGGATCAGAGAGAGGCAGTTTCTGTGGAGCGACGCTGGCTTCAATCCGACTGGTCTCTTTCCTGGTGGAAGCGATGAGCTTGTACCGGCATCCTTCTCTTTTGGCTTCTTGGATTTTCTCCTTGGAGATGGATGTGATCCCTTCCCTTTTTGCGTCAGAAGGTTTGATGTTCCCTTCGAGAAGGACATTGGAAAGGATAACGATTTTAGCCAGCGCATCGTATCCTTCCACATCCGCAGTCGGGTCGGCTTCTGCGTAGCCTAATTCTTGAGCCAGTTTGAGCGCGTCTTCATAATCCATCCCTTCTTCTTCCATTTTTGACAGGATAAAATTAGTGGTTCCGTTAAGGATTCCCTTGATCTCTTTAATCGCATTCCCGGCAAAGCCACACTCGAATAGGTTGAACACAGGCGTGCCGCTCATGACTGTCCCTTCGATCCTGAAGAACACATTGTTCTCTTCAGCCAATTTTTTCAATTCATCATAGAACAGTGCTGCCGGTCCTTTGTTAGATGTGACGACATGCTTCCCTGTTTGGAGAGCTTTTTTGATGTGGCTTGTGGCCGGCTCGGCTGTCTGGATATCCGTGTATGTCAATTCGGCGATGATATCTGCGTTGCACTGTTCAATAATCTGCACAGCATCCAGCTGGTCAGCCTCATTGGGCTTTCCCTCGAGATATTCTCCGATGTTCTTCTCTTCCTCTAACAGATGCAGCGTTTTATCAATGTTGATCCCATCCGGAAGGAGAAGGGAGCCTTTCAGTTTATCGCTGATTGCCACGACTTGCGCTTCAAAATCAAATTCGTTTTTTAAATATTCCTTCTTCTTTAAAAGAATCTCCAGGAGACCTTGCCCCACCGTGCCGCAGCCGATAAGCCCAATTTTGCGTATCATTCGATTACCCTCCTCGCAAGTGAGTTTAACCCTTGAGATTTATAAGCCCTTTTAGCGTGCAGGAGTTTAGCACGGAGTGAATACTTCCAAGTTAAAGAATAAAATGGAATAAAAAAATATATCATATCCATTCGAGAAAGTAAAAATTGTGAAGAAGAGGAGACTTTTGGTTGAATAAAGAAAAGAATTGCATTTTTTTCACGACTGGACTCAAAAGGATTGAACAAAGCCCACCTGCCTCTTCAACGGGCGATAATTTTGCCTAAGTTCTTAATTTTTCCGTGTGGCGATGGACTTGGATTGATCTCGAAACAAGCAAGACTTCTTTAAAAGTAAAAAAATATATGGATTTGACTCTCTGCTCGATTGTTTTTTTTCTCTGAATTGCGTGGAGAGAATGGAAGGGTAGTGAAAAGAGTCATTCACTACCCTTCCTTTTAATAATATCGTATTTACTTCTTAACTTGCGATTCGATCCATTCTGTTGTGATACTCTTGGGTCTTTCAATAGCAAGTCCAAGAGCCCTGTCCCAAATCAGCGACGAAAGAACACCGATGGCACGGGAAGCGCCGAAGAAGACCGTGTAGAAGTCGAACTCTGTGATTCCGTAGTGGTAGAGAAGGACGCCAGAATGGGCATCGACATTGGGCCACGGATTTTTAGCCTTGCCTTGTTCTTCCAGAATAGGCGGGACAACATCATAGAGCGCACTCACAACTTGGAAAATCTCGTTATCAGGCAGATGTTTTAACGCAAACTCTCTCTGGGCTACGTACCTGGGATCTGTTTGACGGAGAACAGCGTGGCCGTATCCTGGAATGACTTGTCCGGAATTCAGCGTCTCCCAGCAAAAATCTTTTAATTGATCTTTGGTTGGGACTCCACCCAGCTTATCCATCACATCCATGACCCATCTGAGAACTTCCTGGTTGGCCAGGCCGTGGAGCGGACCGGCTAACCCGTTCATTCCAGCGGACAGTGAATAATACGCGTCTGAGAGAGTGGACCCGACGAGGTGTGTAGTGTGAGCCGAGACATTTCCTCCCTCATGATCGCTGTGGATGACAAGATAGAGGCGCATGAGCTCTTTAAACTTTTCATCTTCGACTCCGATCATATGGGCGAAATTTCCACCCCAGTCCAGGTTGGGATCAGCGGGGATGTGATCGTCGTTCTTATAGCTTCGGCGGTAGATGTAGGACGCTATCATGGGAAGTTTAGCCAGAAGGTTCATTGTATCTTCGAACATAGGATCCCAGTATTCCATCTTGCTCATTCCCTCTCTGTATTGCTTGGAGAAGAGGGATTCTTTCTGGAGAGCAAGGATGCCCTGTGAGAACTGAGTCATGGGATGGGTGTCTTTGGGAATGGTGTTGAGCACCTTGATGAGGTAGTCGGGAAGAGGACTGCGTTTCCGCCATTCTTCGGTGATTGCCTTAACATCATCCTCAGTGGGAAGTTCTCCGGTCAGAAGAAGATAAAAAATTCCTTCGGGAAGAGGCTCTTCACCGCCCGGAGCCTTGGGCAATTTCTCGCGGAGCTGGGGAATGTTGAAGCCGCGGAAACGAATGCCTTCCATCGGGTCGAGAGCGGATGTTTCTGTCACCATGCATTTCACTCCGCGCATTCCGCCGTAAGCTTGAGCCACAGTTACTTCAGAGATCTTCGTATCGCCGTACTCTTTGATCATCGACTTGACTGTGTTGCGCATGGGATCGAGCTTTGAAGAGAATTTTTCCTTTAATGATGCCATTGAGAAAACCTCCTTTATAGGTTTGAATTAATTATTTCCCTAAAGAGCGAATTCAGAATATATCACTGTCATATTATCCTGTCAATTTTAAAAGATAATTTTTCAAGAAATTTTTTGAATAAATAAAAATGGCGAGTCGTATTTATTTATGCATTTAATCATCCCTTATTGACTTTTGCCTTTCGAAATAGTTTATTATTGAGGACATATCTTTTTTGATAATTTTATGAGTAGGAGAAAAAGATGGGACTTGGATTGATTGTTGTTCTGGGAGTCTTTGGCTTGGTCGTGATATCTGTCATCGGCATCTATAATAGACTGGTGACCTTGCGGAACAGGTGCAATAATGCCTGGGCACAGGTAGATGTCCAGTTGAGGCGGAGGTATGACCTCATCCCGAATTTGGTGGAAACAGTCAAAGGCTACGCGAAGCATGAAAGAGAAGTCTTTCAGAAGGTCACGGAAGCGCGTTCCCAGGCCATTAATGCGGGAACAGTCAAAGACCAGGGAGCCGCAGAAAACATGCTGACCGGGGCTCTGAAATCTCTCTTTGCCGTGGTTGAGAATTATCCTGACCTGAAAGCCAATCAGAATTTTCTGATGCTCCAGGAAGAGCTGGCTGGCACAGAGGGAAAGATCGCTTATGCCCGGCAGTTCTACAATGACAATGTGATGCAGTTCAACCTTAAACAGCAGGTTTTTCCGTCCAACATCATCGCCAGCATGTTCAATTTCAAGGAGAAAGAGTACTTTGAGATTGAAGAGCCGGCAGCCAGAGAACCGGTTGAGGTGAAGTTTTAGTCCTTCCATTTTCTGAGTGCACGCAGAGTTAAATTCTGCATGAGCATCCGATGTACGAACAAATTGCCAGTAACAAACGAAAGTCCTTTTTCCTCATCCTGTTTTTCCTCGGTTTGATATTTGCGCTGGCCTGGCTTTTTGGCGAACTGACCAATCTGGGCCCTCATGGATTGACCCTGGCTGTAATTATTGCCGTGGTCATGACATTCGGCAGCTATTACTCGAGCGATAAAATCGTCCTGGCCATCAGCCGCGCCCGACCTGTCGAAAAGAAAGATTATCCCTATCTTTATAATGTTGTGGAGGGATTGGCGATCGCTGCGGGATTGCCGAAGCCGCGTTGTTACATCATCGATGACACAGCGCCCAATGCCTTCGCCTCAGGCCGGAATCCCAAGAATTCAGTGATTGTGGTCACCACAGGCCTGCTTCAGAAACTGAACCGGGCAGAGCTTGAAGGAGTGATCGCCCATGAGATGGCGCACATCAAGAATTATGATATTCTTGTGCAGACCTTGGCTGTCGTTATGGTCGGGATTGTTGTCCTTCTGAGCGATTGGATCCTCCGGACTTTTCTGTGGGGAGGAAGAAGACGAAGCAGCAAAGATAGTGGAAATATCGGCGCAATCATTGTGGTCGTGGGGCTCATCCTTGCCATATTTTCTCCGTTCATCGCCCAGCTTATCCGCCTGGCTGTCTCACGGAAAAGAGAATTCCTGGCCGATGCGAACGGCGCTTTCCTCACGCGCTATCCCCCTGGTCTGGCCTCTGCCCTCAGGAAGCTGGATGCAGACAGGGAGCCTCTGGAGGCGGCCAACAAAGCCACCGCGCATCTCTACATCGTGAATCCCCTCAAAGATATCAAGGGAACTGTGAACAAGCTCTTCAGCACTCACCCGCCCATCAAAGAAAGAATAACCGCTCTCGAAAAGATGTGACAAGGGAATAAAGACTTTCTCAATTCATAAAAATAAAATCTTAATCCATGATTAATAAATATCAATTGCGAGTGATGCATGACAATCCTAATCCTGCGTTATTGCGAGCAAATCGTGGCGATCCCTTCATGATGTCATTGCGAGCAAAGTTACGCAATATCATTCTGATGTCATTGCGAGCGAAGCGTGGCAATCTCATATTTAAAATTACTGAATTAAAGGTTAAAACTCATATAAGGGCACATCATCCAGACTCTCAAATAATACGTTTTTAACTTTTATCCTGTTGAGCATAGATTTTTGAAAATTGTTGAAAGACGCGAGGGTTTGATATTATAATTGTAGTCCCTTGGCGGGGTCGTAGTTCAGTTGGTTAGAACGCAGGCCTGTCACGCCTGAGGTCGCGAGTTCGAGTCTCGTCGGCCCCGCCATCTCATCAGCCTGTTTTTTCCTGGTTTTAGAATTTTCTTTGTCTTTAAACTTTTATTCATGTAGTTTCAGCGCAAATCAGTCATTTTTGTTCCACCAAGTTGACATGAGAAGAGGTCCGTTAGGGTGTGTTTATGCTCCCCATTTGTCCCCACTTGAATCTTGATATGTGTTGGCGGTTGTCAACCACTGGAGTCATGGAGGTTTAAGGAGGAAGGAAGTATTTCCAAAACGGAAAAATGTAATTTCATCTATTTTTTATTCGTAACGCAACGAATCCACCGGATTAGACCGGGCCGCCTTCCAGGTTTGGGCGCAGGTTGTCAGCAGCACGACCATCAGCATGGATAAAGCCGCTATCAGAAAAACAATCGGCGAAAGCCGGATTTTATAAGCGAAATTCTGCAGCCACCTGTGCATGGCATATGCTGCCGCTGGCCAAGCGATCAGATTGGCGACCAATACCCAACCGGCCGACTCAAGAGAGATTAGTTTTATGATGCTGAAAATAGACGCTCCGCAAACCTTACGAATCCCGATTTCTTTGGTACGGCGGCTGACGGAAACGGATGTGAGCCCAAAAACTCCCAGACAAGCGATCAAAACCGCCATAACTGATGAATATTCCACAATCCGGTTCCATCTTTTCTCTCTAACATACTGCGCTTCAACGTCCTCATCCAGGAAAGAATAAGTAAAAGGCCGATCCGGCTGTAGTTCTTTCCAGGCCGATTGTGCGCCTGCGAGAATCCTAGAAATTTCAGAAGACGAGAAGCGTATCATCATAAAATGGAAATTATGGGTAGGATCCAGAAAATGGATGGCAGGATGGATCTCTACTCGTTTAGCCTGCATGTGATAATCGTTGACAACTCCAATGATGGGAAAAAAGTTTCCCTGTAATTCAATCCTTTCTCCTATCGGATCGGCGATTTTCAGTTTCCTTACCAAGGTTTCGTTCACAATCACGGCTTGACGATCGGTCGGCAGTTCCGGGGAGAAATTTCTCCCCTGGAGAACATCCATCTCAAGGGTTTTAAAATAATTCTCATCGATACGATTTAAAAATACACTATAGCTCTTATTTTGGTATCTTATACTATCCATCCAGAAGGAGCCGTCCAGCAAAGAGACGGATCCTGTGATCCCTTTGATCCCGGGACTATTGGAAAGGCTGTTCTTCAACCGGTCATATATATTCTCGCTCCAGGGGATATTCTTAACAATGATAGTGTTATCTTTGTTGTATCCAAGGTTCTGATTGACCATGAAATTGATCTGTCGACCCAACATCATGGTCGAGATAATCAGAAAGATGGATAAAGCGAACTGAAGGACCACCAGAAACCGGGTAAAAAAGTTATTTCCTCTGAGCTTCATCTTCCCTTTGATAATATCCACAGGATGAAACCGCGAAAGAAACAGAGCCGGGTAGCTGCCCACACATATACCCAGGATAATGGACATGAAGATCAGAAAGCCTAGTGTTGTCGGCGAGAAAACAGCGCTAATTTGCAAGGATTTCAGAGTCAAACGATTGAATGCCGGCAGCAACAGATAGGCTGTTCCCACTCCGAGAATGAGGGCGAATCCGGTCAAAATCATCGATTCATTCCAATACTGCCGGATAAGCTGTCGGCGTTGGGCACCGACCACTTTGCGAATCCCGACCTCTATAAATCGTGATGAGGCATTTCCGATGGAGATGGTGACAAAATTGATCCCGGCAATAAAAAGGATGATCAATGCGATCCCGCCTAATATATAGAATGGCGTTATATTTCTGGAGCCGGACGCGGTCGGATCCAAATGGACATCTTTTATCCGCTGCAGGCCGAAGGAGAAAGGATCGATGTTTTCAGCGGCATTTTTAAACTGCTTGTTCCGCTCGCGCTCGAAGCGCGCAGCGTAGTATTTCCTGGCAAATACAGGATATCTTTTCTCTATTGTCTCGGCCGATGCCTTACCCTGGAGTTCGATATAGGTTTTGCACGAAGTCCACAAGCTTGTCCAACTGGTTAAGGTGTCCGCCCGTCCGAACAGGCTGAAGCTTTCGAAATTGATCAGCAGGTTGAAAGTGATAGTCGAATTGGGAGGGGGATCTTTCGCCACCCCTGTTACAATGAAGTCGTTCCTGTAATTTCCTCTGATTAAAGTAAACGTCTTGCCGATCGGATCTTTCCGCCCAAAATATTTCTTTGCATAGGACTCTGTGATCACGATGGATGAAATATCGGACAAGACCGCAGCCTTATGTCCTTGTATCAGGGGAAAAGAAAACATCTCAAAAAACTCCGCATCAGCCATGATGATTTCCTGATTTTCAATGAGATCGCCGAGTTTCACAACGAACCCCCGAGGAAAAACTCTGACGCAGCGCTTGACCTCCGGAAAATATTCTTTTAGAGCTGGGCCGTGCGGTACATGCACGGTTGAGCCCTGCCATTCCACGCTTCCATCCGGGTAGTGAAATCGGATAAAGGGACGATAGATGGAATCGAGATTCTCATGAAAACGGTCATAAGAAAGCTCGTCTTTGATAAATAAAGTAATTAAAATGGTGCAGGTTATGCCGATCGTTAAACCGGTGATGTTGATTATGGAAAAGGCTTTTTGTTTTCTGAAATACCGGATAGCGGTTGTCAGATAATTCTTCAGCATGGCGAAACCTCCAAAGATGTTTTGTAAAAGAAACGGGACTAAAAGCATAAGGAAAAGGGCACAATGACAAAAAACAGCCACAGGCGTGCCCTTTTCTTCTTTCAAAGAGTTATATCGATAGGAAAGATCGTCCATGATCGAGGAAAGGGTTTCTTCATCAGTGAGAGAGGAGAGCACTTTCCTTGTGAATCTTAATAAAAAGTTTCTTTTCATAAACGATTCTTCAAATTTTTAAGCTTCAAGTCCGGGACATTCGCCCACAGGGTTTTATTCATTGCCTGGAGGGATATCAGTTTCTTCATTCCGAGGGGTGAAAGGGTATAATAGATGCGCGGCCGTCCTCCCATTTCGGCGGACTTGTCTGCTTTCCGGGTTTTGACATAGCCTGAGGTCTTGAGGCGGCTGAGAGGGACATATATGGCTCCGGAAAGCCATTTGACTCCTGTGTCCTTCTCCACCTGCTCACGGATGGTGATCCCGTAGGCTTGGTCTTTGAGTTTCCATATGGCGAGGAGCATGATCTCCTCGATTCTTGTCAGCCATTTCATGTTGACACCTCAATTATACTTTCACTTTTTAGTATACACTTTTTAGTATATGACGTGTCAAGTTGAAAAAGGTTGCTTTTTTTAAATAATTTTTTGGAGGAATATTGGATGTTTCCTGAAGGTGCCTGGGTGCGCTGGACTCAAAATCCCGCTCCAGGCGACCAGAGTGTGAGTTCGACTCCTTCCTCCGGCATGCATTATTTCCTTTGAATTTCCCCACTTATCCGGCTGTTTTAATCTCCCACGATTTTTCTGCGTTTTCTCAGGAATCGACAGAACAGAAAATAGTCCAGAAATCCCAGGAAGAGGATCAAGCCAATTTCGGCAGTGAAGAGGGCTGTGTTGAGATGATAGAAATCCCTTGTTTCTTCATCTGAGTTCATCCGTGCTCTGTGTTTGAGATAGTCAGGGAGAAAGATGTATCCGCTCTTTTTTTTGGTGACCTTGAGAATATCCTTGGAACGAGAATCCAATTCGAAAGAAACATGACTGGAATTGTATGGAACAATCAAAACGACGAGAAGGAACAGGATTCCAAAAATCAGGACAATATTCTTTGTGCAGTGACTCATTTCAGATGCATCTATACGATTAAAAAAGCCAACGGGACCTAATCGGTGTGATCAAGGATTACTATTTGGTACTCACAACGATCCCGAACCAGAAGAAATTTTCATTGCCGAGGGCATCCAGCAGCACAAAGGTGTAGTTGGCAAAAGGCATGATGCTCCAATTTTTATATTCGATCGACACGGCCAATCCGATATTTAAATCACTGAATCCTGGATCAGCACTTTCGGCCAACCACTGCCCCCCGTTGTATCCCAGGGAGGCTGACAGATCGGTATGTATGGATTGAGTGAGTTTAATTGAGTGAGAAGTCTCCAGTAGAAGATATAATCCATCTCCATTTGTAAAATCATAAAAAACTGTAAAGGTGGGATGAGTGATCGTATTTGGCAATCCCGCAGCGATGAAAAGTTCATGGCTGGTGTTGTTCTCAAATGAGAAATTCTCTACAAAATAATAGCCGTAATGAATTAATCCTGCCTTAAGCAAGAAATTTTTGGCGGATTTGAATGTATAGCTCAATGTGAGGTCAATCTCATTTCTATTTCGATTGACAAAAGAAAAACTTCCCCAAACGTTTAAATCCAGGCCGCTCTTTCCAAAAGAATAATCCACCGAAGGCTGCAAAACCATTTTTTGAGTGGGATTGAGATCAAATCCTCTCCAGATGTAACTCGAGGAATAGGTGAGATTGTATTTGATGTCCGCAGAAAGCGGCAGAGAAAGCCCGATAATTGATATGAGTACCAGCACGAAACGAAGTGTTTTGTTCTCTATTCTCCTCTCCATATGAATCTGCTAAAATAATTATATACAATATTATACATAATCTGATTTTTGATGAACAGAGTAGAATGAACTGAACAGAAGCCCGGAATGCACTAATGTCTGGGATTGTCCAGCCTTGTCGGTTCAGCGTTGTGATAAAGTTTGTTTCGGGGCGATTGAATTCAGCGTTTTCCTGTGCTATAAGCGTTTACTAAGAAAATGAAAGACAAGGAAAAGTTCAGACTCGACCGAGTGAATCGTTTTGTGCTCGAAAAACAGCACCTCACCGAAGATTCAAAGATCAATGACATTTATCAGATAGCCCTAGACATCTGCGGCCTCCATGCCACACATCCCATGACTCCTTATCTTTCTTTGTTCATCAGGACCAGAAGATTCAAGAGAGAAGATCTGGATGAAATTCTTTATGAGAAGAGAAAGCTGGGCAAGGTTCGTTATGCCCGGAAAACCGTGTATGTTATTCCCAAAGAAAGGATACCCGAGGTGTTTTCCGCCACAAAGGGAATGTTGGAGCAGAGGCTTGGACCCTATCTGGAGTACTTGGGAATGACTAAGAAAGATTTTGAAGACGCAGCAAGGTCGATCCTTGAAGTGCTCAAAGGGAAGGGGATGACGGTCAAAGAAATTAAAAAAGAATTACAGGTAGATCTGAGCATCTCCGCAATAGTTAACTTGATGTGTGACCAGGATCTGTTAATTCGGGGGAATCCGGCAACAGGGTGGAAGAGCAGTCTTCATACCTATTATCCGTTTCATGAGTATTTTCCAGGTATTGATTTGAACGAAGTGGATGAAGAGGAGGGGAAGAAGTCAATGGTGAAGCAGTATGTGGCTTCCTTTGGCCCTGTCAGTGTGACCGATGCATCGTGGTGGACTGGATTCACCAAGACAGAAGTCAAACTTATTTTGAAAGATCTCAAAGACGACATGACCTCATTAGAAATTTCAGATATTGAGGGGGAATATGTTTTACTCGCATCTGATAAGAAGCGGCTGGAATCGATATCTATTCCGGAAAAACCTTTAATCAATTTCATGCCGCTGCTTGATCCGTATCTCATGGGTTATAAAGAGCGGAAGAGATATCTAGTCCCGGAGCTGCAGACAAGAATATTTGACCGCTCGGGGAATGTGACTTCAACGATCTTGATGGATGGGCGAATCGTTGGAGTCTGGGACTTCGATGAGGAAAAAGACCCGACGGTCAAGATATTGCTGTTCGAGAAGACAAAGTCAAATGTATTAAGGGAAATCCAATCCAAAGCCAAAAAAATCGGGGAATTCATCTCTGGTGAAGAAATTCAGATTAGACAATGCCGCTCCATGGTTCCTTTAACTGAGAGAACAATGGGAGGATTCATGTCCCCTCTCAAAGGCTGCTAGTCGGGGGCACATCTCAATAAATCGGGGTTGTTAGTCGGGGTCGCATCTCACCATTCGACATTTTTTTCTGAAAAATGGAAATGTCCTATCTCCTCTAGCCCATCACCCAAATTCTTTATACATTATTAGATGGAATTAATAATGTATTCTGAAGGGAAAGAGAGGGTGTTAAATAGCCAAATGAAAATCTCGAATGTTGAGATGCGACCCCTTATACGCGACCTTTTTTATGAGTGGATTGCTCTTTTATTTTTCAAGGACTAGTCCTTAAAGGTGAGATTTATCCCTCGGTGAAGATAATTTTTCCAAGGATAAAATCATCTCTGATTTCACCCCTCATTTGATTGACACTCCAGAGCAGATTCTTTTAAACTGAAATCCTAATCAACCAGGTTTGGAAAAGAAGCGTCATATGGTTCCAAAAGAAAGCAATACTTCTCTCACATTAATACTAACCTGCAATAAATGTTAAAAATGCAAATCTATGCCCTGAGAACAAAGTTATGATCGAAGAACAAATAATAAATAAGGAAGCAAAATTTTGAACTTAATGATTTTTAATAATCGGAGGGGAATATGAAGAAAATAGCTTTAAGCATGTTTTTAGCCATTTTGTTATTCTCTCTTCCTCAAGCTGTGTCTACTTCGCCAGGTAGCGGAGGTATGTATGAGTTTATGCTTAAATGGGGAACTCCTGGTTCTGAAGATGGCCAGTTTGGTGAACCTAGAGGTATAGCTGTAGATTCAGGTGGGAATGTTTATGTGGCTGATACATTCAACGATCGGATTCAGAAGTTTAACTCAGATGGCGGTTTCCTCACGAAGTGGGGAGAATTTGGTGATCAAAATGGCCAGTTTGATGAACCATGGGATGTAGCTGTAGATTCAGGTGGGAATGTTTATGTGGCGGATACTAAAAACGACCGGATTCAGAAGTTTAATTTTATAGAAGTCGATGAAGACAAATGGGAGTATGTATTTGAACTTAAATGGGGAAGTGATGGAACTGAAAATGGCCAGTTTGATTGGCCCCGAGGTATAGCTGTTGACTCAGATGGGAATGTTTATGTGGCTGATACTTTCAACCATCGGATTCAGAAGTTTGACTCAGGTGGCGGTTTCCTCACGAAGTGGGGAAGTTCTGGTTCTGGAGATGGTCAGTTTTTTTGGCCAGGTGACGTGGCTGTGGATTCAAATGGAGATGTATATGTGATCGAGAGTTTTATGTTCTTCAATCGGGTTCAGAAGTTTAACTCAGATGGCGGTTTCCTCATGAGTTGGGGAAGTAAAGGGACTGGAGATGGCCAGCTTAAAGCTCCATGGGGTATATGTGTTGATTCGAATAATAATGTTTACGTGGCGGATACCTCAAACCACAGAATCCAGAAGTTTTCCTCAAGCGGAGATTTCCTTGGATGGTGGGGACTTGACGATTTGGGTGATACTAGATGGCATGATCAAGGTTTTGTAAGAGTCCCGTATATGTATGGTGGCGATGGAGACGGCCAGTTTGTTAAACCAGATGGAGTGGCTGTTGACTCAGAGGGGAATATTTATGTGGCTGATACTCTGAACGACCGAATCCAGAAGATTGGTATTATTCCCCCATTGGGAGTGACGTTCCCCAACGGTGGTGAGATATGGCTTGCAAACACAACCCATGACATTACCTGGGATCCGGGTATGGACAATGCAAGTGTAAAAATTGAATTTTCTGCCAACAATGGAACAGATTGGGAAGAAATTGTCGCGTCCACTGAGAATGACGGCTTGTATGAGGATTGGTATGTTCCGTGCAATATATCAGCTGAATGTCTAGTCCGTATCTCGGGCCTGGATGATTTGATTCCGGATGTGAGTGATGATGTTTTCTCTATTGAATCAAGTACTCCTCCCGTGATAACACTCATTGGACCATCCGAGATTATTTTGGAATGCGGGGTTGGCACGTATGAGGATCCGGGCGCGACTGCCGAAGATGGCTGCGGCAAGGATGTGCCAGTCGTTATCAAAGGTGCTGACCAAGTTGATACCATGACATGTGACACCTACGAAATAACCTATGACGCTATAGACGATACTGGCCAGGCGGCCGACCAAGTGAAACGCATAGTGATTGTCCGCGACACATCTCCACCTGATCCTGTAGTGAAGCCTTTACTTCCTATTTCGGGCGAGTGCTCGGTGAAGATCGATGTATACCCCACTGCCAATGATAACTGCGCAGGCCTCATTACTGGAGAAACGAATGATCCTCTCGAATACACTAAACCAGGAGATTATACGGTAACCTGGATCTATGATGATGGAAACGGGAACACAACGAAACAAACACAGACGGTGAATGTCATTGATGTAACTCCGCCTGATCCAGATGTGGATCCTTTACCGACTCTGGAAGGAGAATGCTCGGTTGTCATCGAGACAGCACCGACTGCCACAGACAACTGTGTAGAAGGCCAAATTATTGGAACAACAGATGATACGCTTCCAATTACTTTCGATGAAAAAGGTACGCATACAGTGAAATGGATCTACGATGATGGGAACGGGAACATCACGGAACAGATGCAGACTGTAAAAGTCGAGGACATCACGCCGCCGACGATAGATCTGTCAGACTCGACCTGTGTGGATGTTAAAAAATGGAAAAACGCGAACTTGCTGACAGTCAGCGCCTCAGATAATTGTTCTTCGGATGTCGAATTGGTGATCGATAAAATTAAAATATTGAATAGAGGTGGACGGCGAGTTTGGGGAAGAGGAATCTACAGAGTTGTCGGAAACGACATTTATGTTTTCCCCAATGGAAGAGATTGGTCTATAGTTGTCACAGTGACGGCCAGTGATACAAACGGAAACACGACAACAGAAACTATCAGCAAGCCACTCCAGCAATGCAACAGATGGTCGGCAAAGATGGCTCGTTTAATCCGGTTGCTGTACTTTCTCCTATGGAAACATCATCGCTGCTGGTAAGTCGCACAACTAATCTGTAACCTGGATTGTTCATAAAAAGGGGACTGTCTCTCTCGCCCTTGAAATAAGGGCTAAAAGGGATAGTTGCACTAGCTCAATAATTCGGCAACGTTTTTATAATGTCATTGCGAACGGAGTGAAGCAATCTCATCAAAAGAAATGCATTTTCCTCTAAGAAATTGCCACGCTTCTCTCGCAATGACACTTTACTCTTCAATATCGTTACCAAAAGAGTTACCTAATTACTGAGCATAAACAACCAGTCCCCATTTTCATATCTGGCTAACTCACTCAGCACTCGCAGATTAGGGTCATATTCGTCTAGTCTTTGAGTCTTTTTCAGGTTTTCATTCTCAATTTCATGACAATTCCTCTATATTGACAAAATTTTTCAGCCAAAATATAATTAAACCCTGAGAAATGGGGGCGAACAGGTTTCGACGGAGATAGTGAGGCAGAAGTTGCATGTCGAGATTCCACCCAC
>CAYFVQ010000297.1:0-1977 GCA_964346585.1 uncultured Eubacteriales bacterium
GTTGAACAGATTGTGATCGATATAGAGCAGGGAGTGCATGTTAAAATCCCGGATATCACGTTCAACGACAGAATGAATCTGGACATGAAGGATTTAACGTTAAAAATATATCATTTAAACAACTATCATTCCGATAATGATATCCTGATCCATATACCGGAGGAAGGAATCCTGCTCCTTGGCGACACCTTGTCAAGGTCCGTGCTCCCGGGCACGAACTCATTCCTATCGAGTGTTAATATAGCCGGATGGATACAGGCGTTGGATCAAATCCTCATGGATGGAGCTGGCGTTAAACACGCAGTAAGAGGTCACTCCTACATTATGACTGGTGAGGAAATCAAAGCCAGGAGAGATTATTTAAAGCAAGTCTGGAACAGTGTTGTTAAAGCCAACTCAGAAGGATTGACTCCTGACGATATCCTTCCAAAACTCCCGTTGGAGAATTATGAATATCTCACGCATCAATTTAAGAGAAAACCTGAAGAGCTAAAAAGCCAACATGAACGCATCATCACAGGATTTTGGAGACAGCTTCAAGATAAGGAGTTTGCCACAGAAATTCTGATGAAGGTCCATATAGAATCAGGTTTGGATGCCGCGGTCGAAAAGTACATGAGCCTGGTCTCCGAGAAGGAAAAATACTATTTCGACGAAAATATCATCAACAACTTTGTGCGGGGGCTTCTCAGGGAAAGCGCAACCGGAAAGGCTGTGGAACTCCTGAAGATCCATGTGGTTATGTTTCCCGACTCCGCGCGGGTCCATTCGCTCTTCGGGGATGCCCTCTTGGCTGAGGGGAAAAAAGAGGAGGCGATCAGGGCCTACATAAAAGCTCTTTCTCTAAATCCAACCGACAAAGGGATTCAGGATAAACTGGAAAAAGCCAAAGCCTCAAAAAAGTGAACAATCTTTTCCCGAAAGCGGTAGTTGCGGCCTGGAGACACTTCCGTGGGGATATGATGCCTATTCTCTATTTATTTTGAATCGGTAAATCGGGGATAGGCAGGGAGTAGGACCTCAACAGATATATCAAGACCAGTTACATGCTCGGCGATCTTACTGCCTCAGTGAGCAAAACACAGGAAATTGGTTTTTGGGGGGGCAATGAGTCCGGCTCTGTCAAAAATCTAAGTATCCAATCGATTCTAAGAATTTATCCATCTTCTCCAGAACATCTCTGACATTTTCTCCCCAATTCAAGTGAGTCTGGCCCTCGTAGATATGGAGCTCGCAGCGGTTTCCTGCGGTAGCCATCTTTTTAGCAAACTCTTTAACGCTCCAAAAAGGCACCTGGTCATCTTTGGTTCCCTGAAAAATGATAGAAGGGGGCAAACCAGGCCTGACGTGGTCGTCTGGATCACATTCCCTGACCTTGGCTCTATTCTTTAGTATTTGCCTGAACCAGCCGTCCTCAAAAACCTTAACCGGTGTCACCCAGAGCATAAAAGCATCAGCAGCTGGGCTTATTGAATGGTCTTCGTGGGGCTCATCAAACTTATCGATCATCGCGGTGCACAATGCCAGGTGACCTCCAGCCGAGTATCCTGAGGCAACGATTCTTTCTGGATCAACGCCCAACTCGCCAGCATTGGCGCGTATCCAACGGATGGCAGATTTAGCATCGGCGATACCTTCCAAAGGAGTCGCGTCATGCTGGGTGAACAATCGATACTCAAATGAAAGCGCAACCATGCCTAACGAGGAAAAATGCTCACACTGCATTTGCCCCCATTCTGGCTTGCCGCATTCCCAGCCTCCGCCGTGGAAAAAGGCCAAGGCCGGCCTCTTCTCCCCTTTTTTGATATCAGAGGGCAAATACAGGAAAACGTCCAAAGTCACATCGCCGATCGTTTTGTAAACTTTAACGATGCACTTGTCTCTTATTGCTTTATCCGCTTGATAGAGCTTTTCAATCTCGTCGATATAATCCTGGTTTGTACAGGCATGCTTGAATGCCTGGATCAAATCATCTAT
>CAYFVQ010000298.1:0-6525 GCA_964346585.1 uncultured Eubacteriales bacterium
TTCTCTCCCCGCTATCCTTTTGAATACCGTTTCTTCGATGACATCTTCAACACGGCGTATATCAATGAGAAAAGAATGGAGAGAATGTTCACTGTTTTTTCTTTAATCGCTATTTTTATTGCTTGTATGGGAGTGTTCGGATTGTCCACGTTCATGGCTGAACAGAAAAGAAAGGAAATCGGAATCCGGAAAGTGCTGGGAGCGTCGGTGTCGAAGATTGTCTATCTGCTCTCTCGGGATCTTGTGTGGCTTATTTTGTTTGCTAATTTCATAGGTTGGCCCGTCGCTTATTATGCGATGAACCGCTGGCTCCAGAATTTTGCCTACCGCACCAATATAAGCATAGGAATCTTTTTCTTTTCTGCCCTCCTGATATTGGCAGTTTCCTTAGGTACAGTGAGCTTTCAGGCCCTTAAAGCAGCCCTGGCTAATCCTGTCGATTCACTGCGGTATGAATGACATTCCAGCATATTGAGTTGAATAAACTTTGAAAAATCTCAGGTATAAAACTTTAGCATGTTATTACTTTAGTAAATATGGAATTAAGAATAAGTGCATTTTTCTATGGAGGTGAAGGTGGTAAACAAAATGACCAAGTCCGGAATAACAGGGATATTGATTCTGGTGGGCTTGCTAATCTCTTTTAGAGGTCAGGCTTTCGCAGATCAGATTCACGAACTTGCCCAGAAGGGAGATTTGGAGGGTGTGAAGAACCTGATCGCACAGAATCCAGAGCTTGTGAATGCCAGAGATAAGCACGGCCGTACGCCGCTTCACTGGGCGTGTCGTGGCGTCCATCTCGAAGTCGTGAAGTTTCTCGTGGACAAAGGTGCGGATGTCAATGTTGAGGACAGCAACAAAGTCGTCCCGCTTCACAGCCTGGCAATCCGCAATAGCGCTTCAGCCATCGCCATTCTAGTTGCCAAAGGAGCGAATGTCGATATCAAGGACTACGGGGGGCAAACAGCCCTCCATCACGCAGCTATAAACGATGCCGCCGATGCAACGGCTCTCCTGATAAAAGAAGGTGCGGAAATCGAAAGCAGAGACGATTACCAGCGTACTCCACTTATTCTCTGTGCCAGGCAAAGTGGAGGACCAGAGACCATTCGGATTCTTCTTGAAGCCGGCGCCAACATCAATGCCAGGGACAAATTTCAGGCCTCGTCGCTCGTTCTGGCTGCTTGGCGGGGTAAAAAAGAGGTGGTTGATATTCTTATGGATGCGGGAGCAGACGTTGCTTCCGGGGGACGTGAAGCCCAGTTCCTCTTATCTATAGCCGCCTCCCAAGGATTGAGCCGGTTGTTCGATGCTGTCACTAAAGCGGGCGGCGACCCTACGTTCAAACTCTCCAACGGCGGCACGCTGATGCATTCGGCTGCGTCCGGCGATTCAATCGAAATATTGGAGATCCTGATCGACAAGGGATTGGATATCAACCTGAAAGACAACTACGGGTGGACGCCCCTGCATTATGCGGCAAGGAACGGCCGTGTAGAAAATGTCGAACGGTTGATCGCCGAGGGAGCCAACATCAACGCCCGCAGCATCATGGGGCAATCCCCTCTGAACACTGCCGATGAGCTGAGACAGGATAAAGTTCGCGCTCTCCTGATAGATAAAGGTGCAGAAGACAAACCCATTCAGTTTCCTGTGCTCAAAGGGGACTACATGGGCCAGAAGCCTCCCGGTGATACGCCGGAACTTTTCGCTCCTGGGATCGTGTCCTCCATCTGGGGACTTCACAGCACAGCGGCCTTTTCTCCGGATGGGAATATTGTCATGTGGGCACCCATGATCGAAATTCCCGGCCGGATTTATTCCATAGGAGGGATTTTGATGTCGGAGCGGAAAAAAGGACGCTGGACAATACCGCGCTTTACTCCCTTTACTGGAGATGAAGATGGGGATGTTCCCTTTTTCTCGCCTGATGGAAAACGCGTTTACTTCATGTCTAGAAAGCCGCTACCTGACGAGCCACAAACGCGCAAGGAACGGATCTGGTATGTGAACCGGATTGCAGAGGGATGGTCTTCTCCCAAACCTGTCGATCCTTCTGTCAACGATTATCCCCATCACTGGCAGATCTCTGTGGACGCCGGACATACCATTTACTTCAGTTCCAGTGTCCCGGAGGGACACGGCGAAGGGGACATCTATTGCTCTAAGCTTGTGAACGGCAAATGGCAGAGGCCAACAAACCTTGGCCCTCCCATAAATACGGATAAGAGCGAAGAAATGCCTTTCATAGCGCCAAGCGGCAGCTACCTGCTTTTCTCCCGGAACTATGACCTTTATATTAGCTACAGAAAAGAGGGCGGTGGGTGGACCGAGCCAGTGAACCTGGGAGAACCCATCAACTCTCCCGGCATAGATATCTGTCCGATTGTCACTCCGGACGGAAAATATCTGTTTTTTCTCAGCCAGCGGGGCGGGGAGAGCCATATCTGGTGGGTGAACGCCGGATTCATAAAAAAACTAAAAAAGTGAGGCAGTTCACAAGCACTCATGCTGAAATTCATAACCTGCAATAAAGATTTGTACATTATTTGCAGCAAAAAATGAGGAATACGCAGAAATTTGAACTATTTTCCTTCTTCTGTGTATTTGTCACATGTGCGATCACTTGATTATGTGAAGGTTGATAAGTTATATGAAATGGATTAATGGCGCTGTCTAGATGGCAGAAGGGCCAAGAAGATAAATAAGGGACATCGAAAAGATGCGAGCTCTTTTCCTTGGAGGTGAAAATGGCAATTAAAGTGAATAAGCCCAGTAAAAAACACATCCGATTCACGATTGTGATTCATTTGGTTGTGATGATGGCAGTAGCTGCTTCATTTGTAATTTTCGCTCAAGAAGAGGCAGCGAGGGAAAAGGCGTCAGCTGCAGCCGTAATTGAACAGGTGATGGAGGAAATTGGCATTGATGGGGCAAGAGCGAAATTTTTTCTGCTGAAAACAAAAAAGGAAGACTATTCATTCATCGAAGCTGAATTCACGGCTCTCGGGAATAAGCTTATTCAGGCCGAACGTCCGCAAGAAGCCGTTGCAGTCTTGGAAATGGCGGCTGAAATCTTCCCGAATTCGGCAAACGTCTACAGGCTTATGGCCGTTGCACACTACGCAGCTGGAGAAGCTGAGCAAAGCCTCGAAGTCATCGCTAAAATGAGGTCGATTCGAGACGAAGCCACCTTAGCAGACTTCTTAAAAAAGAACGAAGGCAAACTGGCGACAACAGCCGAAGAGGTCATCGAAAGGCATATCGAGGCGACCGGCAGCAGAGAAGCTTGGAAGGCGATCAAAACCATGGTTTTGGTATTCAGCACCCAAAGCACTCAAGGTCTGCAAACCAAAATGATCCGCATGTACAAGCGCCCGCTTTTTTTTCGTCAGGGTCTAGAGAGCGGCGGCCAATTCACTTCAACCGACGGAGAATCAGTCTGGAGGGTCAGTGATAAAGGCTGGAGGAAAGCGGAAGGAAACGTGTATCCATATATTCGGATGGCAAGCATAGACAATTGGTTCATTGATTATCCCACAAAGAAAGCTTCCTACACGTTTATCGGATTGGAATTTCTCGAAAGCTCTCCTGTCTATCACCTGCGGAGGACATTCTGGGACGGATATCAAGAAGACCTTTTTTTCTCCGCCTATACCCACTTTCTGACCGAGGTCAGGTCAGATTATATTCAGGTAATGCCTTTCATGAAATCCTTCAAATCTCTTTGGAACTACCGGGAGGTCGAGGGGATCAAGATCCCTTATATCTTCATCAGGAATGTGGGCTCCCTGGGGCCTCCTCATGGCGGCGTCCTTGAAGAAGTAAAAATTAATGTACCCCTGGACGATGCCTTATTCGTGCCCCCGAGGGATAAAAACTCATGAATCTCTGTTATCTAGCTTTTATAATTTAACATCTATTTCTGGAGGTAGCGATGAAGAAAATAGCATCATTTATGACAATTTCGTTGTTTCTTGTTATCTGCTCCTCAGGTATAGCACAACAGATAGACAAATCGCTGGATGTTATACATATTAGCGAGCATGTAATAAAAGTTCAGTCACTTTATGTAGAGCTGATAGCAATAAATACCAAAAAAGGCATAGTTATCCTTAATTCATTATGGTCGAACAAGATTGCAGCTGAGTGTAGGAAAGTCATCGAGAAGACTTTCAACAGATCAGACTTTGTCTACGTGATCTACTTGTCTGAAAGAGTGGATTTTATCGGAGGCACCAATGCCTTTCCAGAAGCACGTGCGATAGGTCATGAATTTTTTAATGAAGAAACTTTCAGAAGTGAACAGAACATAAATGCCGCTCTTGAAGAGTGGAAGGGATTTTGGAGATGGAAAGTATCCATTAATGAAAGGAGAATTAAAGATCTTGAACTCGGAACTCAGGATTACAATGCGACAAAGGAAGATCGGGATGTTTCCAAAAGAATATTGAGCGAACTAAGCGAAGATTACGCTCTGGTTCTTCCAACAATAACCTTCAAGGACAAACTTAATTTGGACATGGGAGATCTCACGGTCAAACTATACTATTTCGGTATAACCGGTAACCTCAAAGGCAATATTATTGCTGTAATCCCTGAAGACAAGGTATTGTTTACCGGAATGATGGTTCACGCTCACTCATTGGCACCAAGATTTCCTTCTTTTCTGGATGGAATGGATATACAAAAATGGCTGAGGACATACGATTCTATCTTTGAAGAAAACGATCTCGAAATCGCGGTGCTTGGAAATGACCCCTGGGGTCCCGGATTCTGGTCCATAAACCGGATTCATCTGCGCCACGAGTACATCCGTATGCTTTGGGAGGAAGTTAAAAATGCCGTAAGCGAGGGCGCAACGCTGGAAGAAATGCAGGATAGATTATCCCTGGATAAGAAGTTTTCTTTCGTTAAAGAGTGGCCGGTTCACAAGAATAATGAGGATTCGATCAGGTCTGGACGCAGGTCTCATGCTGCAAATATTGAAAGCGTTTTCCTGAATTTACAACAGGTTGCAGCAAAAGAAGTGTATTTGACTCTCGAAGAATCAGGATTGGAGGCTGCCATCGAAAAATTTAAAGAAATGCAGCAAAATCCTTCCGGCTATTATTTTGACAACGCAACATTTTTCACGGTTGGAAATAAACTGTTAAATGAAAACCGTATGGCTGAAGCTCTGGCACTCTTCAAGATGAGTATTGAAAATAATCCAGATGAAACAACGTATAACCGTATTGGCTACGCGTTCTTGGGCAAAGAACTAAATGATAATGCTATCGAATTTTTTAAGCTAGGGATCGATGCCTTCCCGAACTCTGCCAATCTCTATGACAGCCTCGGCGAAGCCTACATGAAAAATGGGGACAACGAACAGGCTATAAAGAACTACAGGAAATCATTAGAATTGAATCCTGATAATCAAAATGCTGTGGAAATGCTTAAAAGACTCAAAAAGTTGGTATTAAAGGATTAATATGCGTTTTCTTAAAATCATAAAAAAAACAGAGATAGCCATAATTAGAACAGAAGTATACCCGGCACGCGGACATAAACTGTTCGTGAATGGACACAGAGCGTTCTATTCACTTTCGACTATCCCTGGAGGTAATCTTGGCATGTTTATTGCTGATTAAAATGATAAAGGTTGTATTTAATATTTTTTACTGATCGTATCGAGAAATAAGCTCATAAAATTGAAAGATGAATACAAATGAATAGATTTAGCTTATGTTGAGAAGGCAAGATCTTTGAGTTGATATAAGGAGAACCCAGTATGTTTGAAAATTATCTTAAAACCACTTGGAGGAACATTACCAGGCACAAAGGATATTCTTTTATAAATATTGCCGGGCTGGCGCTTGGTATGGCCTGCTGCATTGTGATTGCCTCTTATCTCCGGTTTGAGCTTTCATTTGACCGATTTTACAAAAACGGGGATCGTATTTTTCGTTTGGTCGAGAGACAATTCTTTGAAGGACAGGACGAAACGAATCTCGGGCAATCTACTCCATGGATGGGAGAAACTTTTGTAGAATATCCAGAAGTCAGCATGGCCGTCAATTTCATCAATATGGGGACCATCTGGACCAAGTACAAGGATGAGATGGTCGAAATTCCTCGTGCTCTGATCGCCGATCCGGATGTTTTTGAGGTTTTCTCCTTTAAACTGCTGCAGGGCGATTCTCAGACTGCACTTTTAGAGCCGAACACTGTGGTCATAACAGAGGATACCGCCCGGCGCATATTCAAAAAGGAGGATCCTGTGGGCCAAATCCTTCAGGGCCCAGATTCCGAGATTTATAGGATCACAGGAGTTGCCGAAAATATCCCTAAAAACTCTCACATCCAATTCGATATGCTGGTTTCAATCATGGAAATGAGGAGCCAACCGGTCGAGTGGGATAATTATGACCATTATTCACCCACCTATATTCTACTCAAGCAAAATGCGGATCCTAAATCCCTGGAGAGTAAACTCTCGGCCCATACCCGGAAGTACTTCAGAATGAATGCAGATCATGT
>CAYFVQ010000299.1:0-2782 GCA_964346585.1 uncultured Eubacteriales bacterium
TCTTTATCTTCCATGTCTCTTACTCTCTTGGTGTAAAGCACCCACTTTCCATCCGGAGACAGTCTGGGGCTGGAGACCGCGTTAATCCGCAGAGTATCCTTCGAAGACAAAACACGGGGCTTGAATTGAGCCGTCTTCTCATCAACACCATAAAGGGCAGAAAAAAGTAAAGCTTGAACCAAAAAGGCAACAAAAAATATCCTCTCAGACCTTTTCCCTCTCATTCTTTCCTCCTGAATTATTTTCAAAAAGGCCCATTCAGTCTGCGGCCAAAGGCTGATGGATTTCTTATTCTCTTTAATATCTCAGTGGACCAATTCAAACTTATTTTTTCACAAGATCATTATAGACAATTTGGACGAACATCTCTGTGGGGATCGCGCTCGACTTCTCTTTATCAAAATCTGCAGTGGGCTTGGAGGCAAGGACTTCTTCAAGAGTCTTTCCCTCTTTGATCTGCTTTTTGATCCAGTCTCGAATCGTGACGAGCATATCTCGATAAGTCTTTAATTCCTCAAGATTGGATAAAGGGCCATGACCTGGAATGATCTTTGTGCTTTCATTGACCATACCGATTATCCGCTCTGCCGCAGCGATCATGCCGCCTATAGATCCTCCATGAGAAACATCGATATAAGGGTATAAAACTGTAAAATAAAGATCTCCTGTGTGGATAACGTTTGCCTTCTTGAAGTAGATAAGGATATCTGCATCCGAGTGCGCCTTTTCGATATGAATCAACTGTATCTCCTCGCCGTTGAAGTGCAGAGTCAAAGAGTCGGTGAAGGTCAACACAGGAAGAGCGACTTCAGGGAGAGCGGGCATCTTCATATCAAAGTCCGGATAGTTCTGTTCGCTTGTCATCCGCATCCTCGTATTCTCATGAGCGATGATCAGAGCGCCCGACTTGCCAAGCGGCTCATTCCCGTAGGCATGATCATAGTGCCAGTTGGTGTTGAGCACGAACCGGATTTGACCGCTGCTGATTTCGGCAATCGCCGATTTGACCTTTTCTATAACCTCAGCAAATTGAGTATCGATCATCAAAATTCCATCCTCACCGGCAGAAACACCTATGTTACCTCCAGCACCGACAAGCATATAGACTCCATCAGCCACTTTAATTGTTTGGATTTGAACCTTGCTAAAATCCTGAGCCGTGGAAAAAGCGGAGAAAGCCACCAAAACAAAGGCCAGGAGAGAACACCAAAGACTTTTTGAACGACTTGCCATATCAAACTCCTTTTCTTGACTATTGACTCTTACTTATTATTAACTTGGATTCAAAAATAGCAAGGAATATTGTCCTCAATTCTACCTTCATTATTACTTTGAGAATTTCTCTGCGTATCCACTCTTTTTCAAGAACTCCTGGAAATCGGTGACCGAGAGAATATCCTGTACGGCTTTTTTCTTATCCTCCGCGCGATCGTAATAGGCTTCGACAATCCTGGATCCTATGACGTAACCGAGGTGGGCTGGCAGCTCAGGATCACTGTGGGCGACAAAAAGCCACTCTTCAGGCGAGCTTTTAATCATATCTGCTTTGAACTTTTCCCAGAGTTTCTTCTCGTTTTCCAGATAATAATCATAGGCATCCTTATGGCCGTGTTCACCTATGCTGAGAAGCGTCAGAAAATAAGCTGTTCCCTCTCTTATGGAGAGTGAGAGCAAGCTCATCTTCGGCCCAAAGACCTGCATGTATTCTTCGATACCGACAGTCAAAGCATTTTTAACATGGATAACCTCGTGCACGAGAGGAACTTTTAAGACAGAAGGGTCTTCAGCCAATTCAGTAATGGCAACGATAATTCCGTACTCTGAGGGCTGCGCATTCAATCCGCCGGAGCCGACACCTATAAAATAATAGACCGGGATGAATACCGGATCGGGCACAACATTCGCCAATTCTGAGAATGCCTTCCGTACATTATCCTCCTGTGGAATGAGCTGGTCCAGCAATCCATTGAGGGCAGCGTATTGCTCCTGTTTTTTTTGGATCGTTTCGACATACTTCTTGGCCGTGGCTCCACTTTCCTTGAGGTATTCTTTAAGCCCAGGAGTCGCTTTATCAAGGTACTCTTTTTTAAAAATCGATTCGGGATCACTGCTCTTGCCCAACATATCCATAGCCCGTAAAAAGTTTTTCACGTCATCATATATAAATCGAACTTTTGCCGGGTCATCTGTGAGCTCACATTTGAGCTGAGCTTGAGCGTTTGTCCATGATAGGGCAAGAAACAGCACTAATACCAAAAATGATTTTAAAGTCTTTCGCATATTTCCTCCTTACCAAAAATGTATACTACTCAAAGTTAGAGGAAAATGTCCAGAGGAATTTCCCCTCTCAACATGTCAATTTCAGCCTTGTTTTTTAGATTGCTCTTATCTGCTTCTCGCAGATACGCCCCATTTGGTGGATGAATCGTTTTCTGTATAGTCAGCATATAGAACTTTAATAGCCAATCATACGAACCGATGCAAACAAGGTTGTTATTCATATGCTAAAAAAGCGATTCCAGAGAAAAATTGTGTCAGAACATGCAAAGAGATCACTAGTGAATACGTTACAAGATAAAATGCATTCTCTAATGAAGAATAATTTGATGAAATTCCATCTATGAATTCTTCAACCAGGCCAGTTTCTGTCTCATAATCTATACCAGAAAAGGGAGGAACATCTTCGTCTTTTTCATGTAGGCAAGATAGTCATCACCAAACTTTTCGATATCATCCTTCTCCTCCACCTTGGCAGTCACGTACACAAAGAGGAAAACGAGAG
>CAYFVQ010000300.1:0-4004 GCA_964346585.1 uncultured Eubacteriales bacterium
AGCACGATCCTGGATATCGCCTACAGTACAGGATTCTACTCCAAATCCGTGTTCAATGCGGCCTTTAAGAAATTCACGGGCATGACACCGACGGAATACCGCAAGAAACACCTCTAGAAGGAAATCTAAAAATGGGAAAAGTCTTTATTCTCAGTAAGTGATTAACACTTCTATTCTATTCATCGAAGAAGATGGTGTCATTGCGAGTGAAGCGCGGCAATCTCATCTAATGAATGTCAATGCGAGGAATGGAGTGACGTGGCAATCTCTTACGAAAAATCTAATTATTTTTTGTGAGATTGCTTCACTCCGCTCGCAATGACAATGGCGTGAGATTGCCGCGCTTTGCCCTCAATGACACGAGTGAAATGTTACTGAATTATTGAGCAATTAAACCAGGCTCCTTTTTAAACAAAATAGCCCGTTACCTTTTTTCAAAGGTCCATGGTGTCAGCCACCTTTATTCCTTTTTCGCTTGGAGCGTACGGAATTTCAATTTCGGACGACAGCCTCGGTCGAATGGAATAGGTTAAAGCCTACATAATCAAAATGAACCTTAATAATAACTAAAGGAGGAAGAACGAAAAATGAAAAGAACCAAGATCATCATCTCACTGTTTGTTTTCCTGAGCCTTATGGTTTCGACGGCTCTCCTGGCTGCGCCTGAGGAAAAACTCGACAAGACTTTCAGTAAGAAAGATGAAATCCGCTTCAAACTTGTTCTGGGTGACTGCCATTTGAAAAAGAGTAGTGACGGCCGCATTCATGTTCATCTGGTCTACTCCTATGAGCCCGACATGTCTTATGAGCCCAGGATGGAAGAAAGAAGGGGCACGCTCTATCTGGAAGAAAAGATGCATGGAAATAATCCCAAAGGTTACTCCAGATGGACGGTTGAAGTCCCCGACGACATCGAGATAGACTTTAAGTCCGCCACAGGCAACCTGGTTGTCGAGGGTTTAAATATCGAAATCGACGGCAGCACCGGAACGGGCGATATCGATCTCATTCAGGTCGAAGGAGAATACGACCTCAGTACTGGAACCGGGAATATCGAGCTCAGCCAGGTCAAAGGGGAATACGACCTCAGCTCCGGGACTGGAAATGTTTATGCCTATGACTCCGAAGGCGAGTTTGAGCTCAGCTCGGGCACTGGAAACGTAAAGATCAAGAATTGTAAAGGCAATTTCGAAACCAGCAGCGGCACCGGCGACGTGAGCGCAGAGGGACTCACCATTGATTTGGATGGAGAATTCAGCTCGGGCACAAGCGATGTGGAGGTGTCTTTTCCGGATGGTACGGATTTCGAACTCAGGATCAGCTCAGGAACCGACGATGCCATCCTCAACATGGACGGCAAACAGATTAAAGGCTATTTTGAATTCACCTGCCAAGAACGCCGAGGGCGTATTGTCTGTCCGGTCAAGTTTGACATAGAAGAGGAATATGGGAAGAATGACCAGACATACCTCCGGAAATCCTTCACCCAGGGAAAAGACGTCCCCAAGGTCTACATCAAGACCGGAACCGGAACCGCTAGACTTAAAAAGTAAAAAAATCAGACATCCCTGACAAGAAAAATTCATCCGGCAGGTGAGAAAAGCTTTCCCTGTCTCAAGAGCCTTTTTCTATTTGTTCAAGTGGAAAAGCGGAGAAAATATCCCTGCTCAAGTTCATCCCACTCAAAATAAAATAGTCAAGACTGAAAAAAGAGATTCAACACCTTATAGGATCATTTCTTTTTATGAAAATCTGAAAATATTGAATAGTGTCATTCGATTCTGAAATGCGTTAAATTGTGGATGAAAATGAACCAGGCTTTTAAATTTATCGTAAATAATAATACTGAAACTGAAAATAAAAAAATATATGAGAAAGAGAGGTATCCATAACAGAAAACAAGGAAAATAAAAGCCTCCTAATCTTCGTTCAGATACTCAAGTCGGCACAGAAAGTCCAAATCCCTGATGTTGTTTAATCCAGTTTGCCTTTGTAATGGAAACGGTCGCCCGGGTCATGTGCCCAACCAAATTTCACCTTTGGGTATTTTTCCCTAAACGTTTCAATCACTTTTTCGCTTGGTGTGTCCAATGCCATATGGAGAAATACCACTTTCGGCTTGAGGATCGATATTGCCTGATCAATATAATCAGAGACATCTCTCCTGGCTGAAAGCAAAAGAAAGGCCACATCGACATCGCATGTCCGACTTCCCTTGGCCATATTTTCGAGATGTTTTTTATTGATTTCCAGAGGAGCCCCGAGAGGTCCGGAATAATAAAAAGTGAATCCATCTGCCCTGATCAAATAGTTCAGCCATCCAGCGCCTTCATCCTGCTCTTCCGCATAGGCAATGGCCGTATCCTGAATGACAATATCCCCCTGGCCCCCAAGGCGGATTGTGTTCCTGTTTCCCTGAAGCGCGACTTTTTTGAAATAAATGTAGGTGATATTTTTCAAAGAATCCTCGATGGCATGGATAAACTCCTTTTCATAAGCCCCAGCATGATAGGCAGGGTAGACGGCAAAAATGTTTTGATCGGCCAGCTCTGAAGCCGATATGAATCCATTGGCCAGCAACGGCTCATCTGGCCTTTTGCTGTGCTCTTCATTATTGAAGACAAAGAGGTGATTCTTTGTTTTTACTACCCATCCAAAAGATGCAAGTTTCCAGATATAGGATTCTCCCTTAGAGAGGGGTTCACTGAGATAACGGGAATGGCCGAAATTCTTCTCTGTTTCTCCAGATTTGCCGCCAGCCGCGTATATATATTCGGCGACTTTTTGGTTCCCGTGTATTTCTGCATAATCCAGGGCCGTTTTCCCAAATTTATCCTGAACGTGAATGTCGATCTTATTTTCAATGAGGAGCCCTGCGATATTCCCGTATCCATGTATGGCCGCGAAGTGAAGCATGGTTCGCTTCGTTGTTTTGTCTCTCGTGCTGTTGTCTGCCCCTTTTTCGATTAAAAGCTTGACGGCTTCATCTTTTCCTCTTTGCACTGCTGTCAACAAAGGTGTACTTCCATCGATCGCAGTCGTGTTGAATTCGGCTCCACTTTTTAAAAGCAAGACAGCCACTTTTCCGGCCTCCCTGTCCCCGCTTCTGACAGCGTAATGCAGCGCTGTTGCTCCAAATTTATCCACAGTATTCAGGTTGATCCCCTTTTCGACAAGGACCTCGGCTGCTTCAAACCTGCCGGAGGAAGCCGCCTGGTGTAAGGGCGTCCATCCGAGAGAGGTTATGACAGCATTGATATCAGCTCCCGCCTTGAGAAGCTTTCGGATGATGTTTGTGTTTCCACCGTTCACCGCACGGTGAAGAGGATATCCTGAACTTGACTGGATATTGACGTCTGCCCCTTTGGACAGCAAAAGATCGACCATCTCTTCATCTCCTCTTGCAGAAGCAATATGGAGCGGCGTGTAGGGGAAATCCTTGTGTCCGTTGATATCGGCTCCCTTTTCCAGCAATAACTTTGCGGCTTCCATATGACTTCCGTCCGCAGCGTAATGAAGAGCCGTTCTTCTCCATTTGTTCACAGCCTGGATATCAGCTCCTTTATCCAGGAGAAAAGCGATTACCTGGATGTGTCCATTGGACGCCGCCACAATTAACGGAGTGCTTTTGCTGGCATTCAATGCCTCGATCTGCGCAGGGTCTCCTTCTAAAATGCCTTTAACGGTTACCAGATCCCCCTTCCTCGCCGCTGTATGAATGTCCTGCCCAATCAGGTTAACGGCCAGGATAACTACAATAAAAACGAGAGTGAGAATCGATTTTTTTTTGATCATTGTTTAATCTCCTTGGATGGAATCTTTTTTCACGAACGCTCCAGGTTTTACAGCGATGACTTTTTTCACTGCAAAGCTCTGAGTGTCCAGAAATATTTCTCAAGAGGAAATAATAAGAGATGATCTTCAAAGAATCCTAACACCTTATAAGGTGATGAATCTTTTTTGGAAATGAATTTGAATAGAGGCGAGTCAATGATTGCTGATTA
>CAYFVQ010000301.1:0-3713 GCA_964346585.1 uncultured Eubacteriales bacterium
AGATAAGGTTTTAGATTTTGGATCAGATTTATGTAAGTGTGCTAGCGCAAGAAAAAACGGACAAAAAAAGAGAGAAATTACCCTACACCCTCCAGTCCGAATTTAGTTATTTTTCGTAATGGCCGAGGGCAGAAAAAACAAAACTTTGTCATTAGTTCAAGAGCTGTCATCTGTTTCAAGCCCATCGCCTCTTTCAAAACATCCCAGTAATTTCTTTTCCATGGTTGCCCATTTTCTTTTTCATGTTCATGCTCAAGATATTGCCTATTCGCTTCAATTTTGGCTCTGCTGGCTCCCTGGTGAAGGTCTTCCGGTGTCACCCCATTAAGGGATGGTTTTGGAATGACCTCATTCAGCAATTGGGCTGTTTCCCTGACCACTACCTCAAGACGGGAAAGAAGGTTTTTTTCTTTATCCGTTCCTTCACTTTCCCGTTTTGCCCATACATTGTAGAAAACATTCTTAAATTCTTTGACACCACATTCAACAGACCCATTGTATTGGGGAACGCAGGAAGGTATACGTTTGTGAACGATTTCAGCTTTATCAAGAAGCTTTCCATGTTCATCACTGACGTATAGTGAACCGTTGTCGCTGAGAAGAAATTTCTCAGGACCCTGTCCGCCATTTTTCGCCAATGCCTGTTTAACAGGCTCCTCCACCAGGGCACTATTCGCCTGCTTTGAAACCGAAACGCCAAGGTAATACTGGCTCGCCACATCAATAAGGAGACCGGCTTTGAATTCGTGGCCGTATACGACCAGCTCCGTAAAGTCCTCTGCCCATATCTGGCCAATTCTTTGCGGCCTCTCATGTTCATATCTTGTTCGGGGTGGAAGAAGTCGCCGATTTGACACCTCCTGGAACAGGATGCGTTTCACTGATTTTTTGACCTGGTCGTAACCCTTCATGGAAATATAACCCAGACGGTGGTAGATCATATATCCCTGCCCTTTCCGTCCACCCATATGCGGATAATCCATGATCACGGCTACCGCATTTTCAACTGTCTTTTCGGAAAATATTTTAGGCTCCCTTTGCTTACTGTCTTGAACTCCCCGCCGCCATTCATAGATCTGGCTGCGAGAAAACTCACACTGGCTTATTATCCGCTTAGTGCTCAGTCGTTGACAGTTGTGTTCGAGATGATCCAACAATTCTATGATCTCCTTTTTTTCTTTTTTTTTATCTGTTTCTTAACAACCGCTCCTTTGCAATCATCTACAGTTTCACCACGGAGTTCAGCAGCCTCTATCTCAGCCCACTTCAATCGCAACTTTAAAAACTCACTGCGGCAATGAAGAAGCTCTCTTTCCGTGGCTTCCCGCTCATAATTATCTTCCAATTCTTCAATACGTTTCCATGCCTCCTCAAGTGTGGAAGGCCTGCCTTCAGGTTTGGGACCCCGCTTGCGGCTTGAGAAAGAATCAAGGATGTTCTTCTCGCACTCCCGAACAATATCGTACATATACGAACGGTCCATTCCCCATTTTCGGGCCAGTTCACTCCTATTCGACGATTGAAGAAATTCCTGATAAAGCTTGAGTTTCCTCTCCGGTGAAAGCTTCCGGCCTTTGAAGGATCTGACCGCCATCAGGAACTCGTTGGGGTCTTTATGGTCCTCAAGGTCATATATCTTGATCTCTCTTTGAGGAAACTGTTCCCCGAGATCCAATAAGGCACTGTAACCTCCACGGTCATAGTCCAGAGCTGAGATTATCTGTCTGGCAGAACCAACAAGGGCAGGGTCAAAACTCACATCATTTCCCAGAAGCGCCAATCCCGGTGGAGCATCCTCCTCAAGGGTCTTGATGCTCAGGTAGTCGATAATGCCCTCACAGACGAATACTGCTTTAGCTCTTGGCAATAGGTCCCACTCCTGGGTAAATACGCTCTTTGAGCCCAATACAAATTTGCCGGGACCATCCACCTGGTGGTTATCCAGGCACTTTAACTCCCTTTTGCCATTAAAGACCGCAAAACAGCAGTATGAATGACCTTTATACCGGTTATGAAGAAGAGTATCCTCTTCCATCAACTTACTAACCAACCCTTTAGAAATACCACGCCGTAATAAGTAATCCTGGCATACCGAGATGTCCTCCCTTTTGAACTGATCATAGAGCCGTTTCACATCATATGAGCGCTGCGGGGGACTGGACGACTCAACCTCTAAAGGGAAATCCCCATCACACTCTTTCACGTTCCTGCCTGCAGGCGAGCAACAGGCAACCAGGGGGGATACGAGCCCACGGATATAAGACAATACGTCAGAAAACCTTACAAGATTTTCCTTTGCCCGAACAAAGTCGAAGATACTGCCACCTAAACCGCTGGAAAAATCCTTGAAAAGCCAGTGGCCATCTACCAGGCGAACGAAAAAACTCGCACTCTTATCTTCAGTAAACGGTGAGTGAAAAACATATTCCCCGCCTATATGCCGAAACTCCATATGGTAATGTTGCCTCAAAAAGTCGACCAGATTAATTTCCTTCAAGGCATCAATTTCCGCTGTCATGAATACCCTCCTCTTTTAACATCTTTCCATCCAGAAAGACTTGAAGTCCTTCTTGAGAAAAAACCACGCTCAATGTGCGGTCATGAACCTTGTAAACCAAATAACCCTTGGATAAGTCAAGATTTTTCCCTGATAAGGCCGACTCTATACGGGAAGTCTCCCCAATGACACCATAAAAACGATCCGATGGACGGGCACCATCAATGCCTTGATGAGGACGTTCAAAGTTATAGCTCTTGATAAAGCCCTCAATCCCCTTTCTGGCATCCTCGTAGCTGCTCAATCGTACCTTTTGCAACAACTCCTTTTTGATCGTCTGGATCAGTCTCTCTACCTTTCCGGTCGTCTGAGGACTATGGGGATCCGAGATAATATGTTCGATCTTTTGCTCATCCAGATACTCCTGAAAGGCTGTCTGCTCCATACTCCAGGTGTAAAAACCACGACCCTGATCCGTCAACAATTTCACAGGTTTTCCGTGATTCACACAGGCATTATGCAGAACCTCGATCAAGGTTGTCCCACGCTGATCACGGCATAAATCCGATGCCACACAAAATCGGCTATAATCATCAATGATCATTATTAGGTACAGAACCGGTATCCCCGTTATATACACATAGCTCACATCCATCTGGTAAAGATGCCTAGGATAACTCGCCTCAAAACGCCGTGTCCCTTTAGGTGGCTCCGGTTCCCGATCAAAACTCGAGTCTAATGACTCTAATAATCCGTTTTCTTTCAGTACTTTTCTAATCTGCTTGCGGGTCACTACCACAAGGTGCTTGCTCTTTAGGTGGTCTTGTATCCGTTTAAAACCGTGATCCGGGTTCGATCTGCGATATTCTAATATCACTTCCTGGATCTCTTCCGGAAGCAAGTTTGACGATTTAGAAGAGTAACGGGCCTCACCATTGGAACAGGAGGAACCCTCTCCAGATGCTTTTTTCTTTTCTCTCCGGACATACTCGTAAAGCACATTAACCTTTATACCGAACTTTTCTGCCCCTTCCTTATAGGTAAGTCCCAGTTCCTTAATCTTTGCGACAATCTCGCCAACTTTTTCCCAGTCTCGTCTCTTTGACATCCCTTTTACCTCCTTTCTTTTTCAGGAGGTGTAGGGTAATCATCTTGATGTTTTGTCTGATTTATCTTAACCTATGCACCTAGTGCTCATCCATAAACTAACGTTTTT
>CAYFVQ010000302.1:0-4027 GCA_964346585.1 uncultured Eubacteriales bacterium
AGACATCAAATCAGCCGCCAGAGAATACAAAAGCATGATCAGAGATTTGGAATGGCTAGCAAATGCACCTCAATCACCTTCGACTCAAATGGCAGCAAGGGAGATTTTAGAACAAATTGTAGAGTACAGATATTTTGACGAAGAGAAACTTGTAGGATTCAAGGATCAGCTGATGAATATCGTAGGACAGAAGTACATCTTTCTTTTTTATCAGCAGCAAATCATTCCCATCCCTCCAGAATTTACATCTGGTGACCTTAAAAGACGTGTTTACTTTGATGTCAAAAAAATTAAACGGTCTTTTGCCGATTCTTCCATTAATATCAATTTTATTTTTTTGACCAAGACAGAACAACATCATTTAGATATGTTCAGGATGGATCCCACCAATTTAGTGCTAGAGAATATATCTGAAGAGACATTCGGGGCCTTTCATGAAATGGCTGAGGCCACAGGAGGTACAACGGATAGTTCCGCGAATATGGCCGCCTCATTCCAAAGGTCCGTGATTTCATCGGAAAACTATTATCTTCTGTATTATGCCCCAAAGAATTACAAGGCAGACGGGAAATTCCGAAATATAAAGGTAAAAGTCAAAGGCAAGAATTATAGAATCACCCACCGTGTGGGGTATATCGCAGATTGAGGAAAGGAAAGAAAGTGCTCTACCTTAAACTGAATAGATGGAGAAAATAATGAGAAATAAAAGATACTGGCTCATCATTTCATTTTTCATATTAGCTCTTTTTATGCATGGGTCATCAAAGAGCGAGAAGTCTTTGGCCGAAATCTACAAGATGGGTAAAGTCAGATTCATCCAAGAGTTAGTCATTTCAGAGGAATCTTTGCCAGAGGGCAAATTTTTCAACAGAATCCTCTCTCCTGCTGTGGATAAAAGAGGTTGTGTTTATGTGTGCGATATCGAAGCCAATAATATAAAGAAATTCAGTGCCAAGGGAGAGTATATGAAAACTATAGGAAAAGAGGGCCAGGGACCGGGAGATTTCAACAGCCCTCTCGATATTGAAGTTGTCCAGGATAGGCTTGTCGTTTGGGAATCCATGAATATGAGAATATCTATCTTAAGTTTAGATGGCGATTTTATTAAATCAATCCCGTATAACTCCACGCAATTGGGATGGCCGTATGAGATTAGGGCGCTTCCGAATGAAAAGATGATATTTGAGACGCTAGTTTCTTATCGCAGAGGTCCCTCTCGTCCTTGGGAGTGCTATTTGCGTCTTTTCTCATCTGATATGGAACACATAAAAGACCTTTACAAAAAAGAATTTTGGACACGAAAAAATATCACCACCCCGAAAAGGATGACTATTCCGATCCCTTTTTCAGCAAGGGTGTATTGGGATGTGACTTCTAAAGGAAACATCTTAATTGGATTTTCCGAGTCGTATGAAATTGATATTTATGACCCATTAAAAGGCAAGATTTCATCCTTTACGCATAAATATGAACCAGTTGAGGTCACAAAAATAGACAGGGAGCAATATTTTGCCGGCATGACCGTCACAACAATGAGCGGGGGCACAAGAGAGACAAAACAAGGGGCTCCCGATTATATCGTGAAGAACACGGAATTTCCCAAATACAAGCCTGCATTTGATAACATCAAGTGTGATTCCGAGGGGAATATCTGGGTTCATACATTCCACAAGGACCGCAAAGAAGGAAGTCGTTCTTTTGATGTCTTCGATGAGGAGGGCAATTTCATTAACAGAGTCAGGATAGAGGGAGATCAATATTATCCCCGAGCGGCAAAAATTAGAGACCGAAGCTTCTTTCTTATAGAAACTGATGAAGATGGATATCAGAAAATCGTGAAATACAGAATTTCTCAGTAAGTTTAGTAATTTATGTTTGACATATATGGAAGCCAAATTCTCTAGAGCTCCGGCTTCCCTTGGTTGAAAAAGAAGCAAGAGAGGATTAGATTAAAAATAAGGGGATTGGATGAAATCTGAAACTAAGATTGTAACGTTTGTTCTCTCTCTTTCAGTCTGTATGTTGTTTTTTTCCTTTGGGCAACAAAAAGCTGAATGGAAAGGTAAGATAGAAACTGAAGACGGAATTAAAGTTATTAAAAATCCAGCAGAACCTCTGTATGGAGAGATTACGTTTGAATTAGAAGAAGATTTAAGCATTGGGAATGAGGATGATGAGAATTATATGTTCTATGACTTAGTCACTTTGGCAGTTGATTCAGAGGAGAATATATTTGTTTTGGACGGAGGCAATTGCAGAATTCAGAAATTCGATAAAAATGGAAGTTATCTTCAAACAATAGGTGGGAGAGGACAGGGTCCGGGCGAATTTGAACAACCCATGTGGATACATATTGACTTAAAAGATAGTATTTATGCTTTCGACTCGCCCAGAGGAAATCTACATGTTTTTGAAAAGGATGGGGAATTTAAAGAAACCATAAGATTGACTCGTTCTCTATTTTTTGGATTAGGAATATCAGAAAAAGGAAATATTTTGAGCCAGACTTCCTTTTATTCACCAGAGGAAAGCACAAGAAACATAGTGCTAATGGATTCAAAAGGAAAGATTATAAAAAGAATAGCAAGCTATCCTTATGAATTACCTCCAATGATAAAAAAGCGAATGCTTGGCAATCCTTACAGTCATAGACTGTATTTTTGTCCGGATTTAGATGGAAGCGGTGTTTATGGTCATTCCTCAGAGTATAAACTGTATGTCTTAGATACTTCAGGAGAAACAAGGTTTAGAATTGAGAAGGATGAGAAGCCGGAACCTGTTACACAAAAAGACAAAAATAGAAGAATTGATAATTATCTGGAGAGGCAAGAAAAATCCGACAGAAAAGAAAAGTTAACTAGAAATGAGGTCAAGAAAGCCTTGGTGTTTCCGAAAATTAAGCCTTTTTTCTCAAGAATAATATCAGATAATGAAGGTCGAATTTATGTGAAAAGGTTTAAATTATACAATCCGGAAGATAGAAGTGAAGTTTATGACCTCTTTAGTGAGGAGGGCTATTTCATTTACAGAGTCAAAATCCCTCTTCCACCAAGTATAATTAGAAAGGGATGCATTTATAGGATTGAGCCAGATCGAGATACAGGCTACGTTAAAGTTAAACGATACAAAATAATAAAATGGGAGCAGATAAAAAAGGGAATCTGAATAAGAAGTGATGGAAGCCGAATCGTCTAAAACCCGGCTTCCCTGGCTTGAAAAAGAAGTATAAGCGGATTAGATTAATAATAAGAAGGCAAATAAAAAAAGGAATTTGACTCAAATTTTTAAGAAAGGGGGCAAAAATGAGAAAGGAGATAGCTTTATTTTTCATTGTTCTTCTGTTTGCGTGCAGCACACACACGGATTTTTCTATCGATAAACACAAGAAGGTTCCTCAATCAGTAGCCGTCGAGTTTTCAGAAGGATTGGTAAAATATAAAGAAAGGGCTTCGCTGGGCATTCCTCGTTTTGTCGGAAAAGGAGGCTATTTTGAAGTAGGAGAAAGTCTTTCCGTTTCTCTTTTTGAGGGAGTTAATTCAATTTATCAAACCGCAGTGAAAATAGATGATTGCGATTTATCGGCTGGAAGTTACGACAGGATAATTAAGTTTTCCATCCAAAGGGATAAGTGTGGATTAGACTCTCCAGGGACTAAACCAGATATAGATTTTAAAGATATTCCAGGTGAAGGATATCATGCACGGAGTTTAAGGTTTAATATAGTTGTCCTGATAGAATTGTTAGATGCGGAAGGGTTGGAAGTTATAAACAGCAAAGTTGTGAAGGGCGATGGTATTTATAGAATAGAAAGAAAAGTTAGGATTAGTTCAGATGATCCCTATTCACCGACGAACATGGGATTGGATAGACGAAAAAATAGAATGGAAAAAGCCATCAAAGATGCCATTCAAGATGTCAGCAATAAGGTTATCAATCTACTTATTAATAGTGGTTTTTAGAATCGAATATTCGAGAAGATAGAGACTAGGACGAGAGAAAGCGTAATCCAGTCTAGCTCGCTATTTCT
>CAYFVQ010000303.1:0-8696 GCA_964346585.1 uncultured Eubacteriales bacterium
CCAACTGAGCTATTCCCGCATAATCACAAATGGGCAGGGAAGGATTCGAACCTCCGAAGCGTTTCCGCAGCGGGTTTACAGCCCGCCCCATTTGGCCACTTTGGTACCTGCCCAAAGCCTATGCTCTCTTTCCATGAGTTATTGGAACGTCTACTTTCCATCTCTATTCAGCTGACTTCGTCATGCCTTTTAAACGGACTGCCTGCCCAATAACCTCGTCGCTCGAATCAAAAGCCAGCGAGAGGATTCGAACCCCCGACCCGCTGATTACAAATCAGCTGCTCTACCAACTGAGCTACGCTGGCGCAATCTTCCATCTGCAGGCTTTCAATTTTTTACTTAAAAGGGAGTAAATGAAGACGAGAAAGGCCTCTTGTTTATGAAGTTCTTGTTTCCTCTCTCTAAAACCTGCGTACGCTACTGTCTCTAGTTTTGGAGAAAAATATGCAAAACTACATTCAAAATTCTAAAGCAACTGAAACCTTTTGTCAAGAAATGATTTATTTAAATAAAAAAAAACACATGGCTGAAGAAGGGCCAACTCATCCTTTTTTTTTAAGCTAAACGTTAAAAAATCTTCTTCTGTAAGAAATGAAGAAAAAAGGTCAGCTTACTTTTTTTGGGCGTGTCTTTTTTTATCCTTATGATGAAGAAGGAGGATTTCCTTTGGAAGAAATCAGGATTATTTCTTTTTTTTCGGCCCGGTCCTTTCTCTCAAATTTCTGGCTCTGTTCAAACTCTCCCTTAACTCATTCAAAAAAGCATTCATGAACACCAGGTATTTTGCCTGCTGGATCACGGTCAAATTTTCTTCCAGGTGCTTTTCCAGGTCTTTATCTTTGCTCTTGAGGGCGTCTCTTAACTCTTTTAAGGTCTGAATCTTGGCTTTGAGTACTTCTTGGTCAGGATCCTCCACGCTCAAAGCCGCCCTTATCTCGCGCATCAGTCTCCTTATCTGTTGGTTGATCTGCATCTTCTCTTTCTCGATTCGATTGAAAAAAGGATAGATCTTTGCTGTTTGGTCTTCGGTCAGCTCCAAGAAGCGGGTCATCCTTAACAGCATCAGTGTGATGATATTCTCTCGTGTCATTCTCCTGGCTTTTTCCTGTACTTGAACGTTTTCTCCTTGGACAGTAGTGAAGACGACTGAACTGAAAACGACGACACCGATAAAAAGGGCAAGGATTGATTTGCTTTTCATGGAACTCCTCCTCTATTTAAACGTCTTTCTTTATTTCAGACTCGAGAAATTTCATCTCCTCTTCTGTGAGGTCTTCCCAGAGAAGATTTTCCAAAAAATCAGGACGCGCCCTCCATTCGGAATCCTCGAGGGATTCGCCTATAGACGCCACTATAACTGAATTGAACAGCTCTTCCAGTTCAAAGTCATCCCCGATTTCCTGGTAAATGCTCTCGAGAGAATTCTCGAGAGAAAAGACGTACATCTCTTGAGGCTGCGGGCTCTGGAAAAAAAGCAGGTATAAGCCGATGACTGCCACGGCAAGCAAAGCGGCGCCAGACCAAACCCAATTCCAGCCCAGCGCAAAAAACCTTCTTTCTTTTCTCTCCTGCTGGAAGGATTCGAGGTTAGCTTTGAGTTTCGAGGCAAATCCTTCCCAGAAGGCAGGTGAGATTTCTGAATCTTTGATGCTCACGGCTTCATCCTGGAGTTTCGCTATTGATGCGGCATAAGACCGGCATGAGGCGCACCTCTCCAGATGGTCCTCGAGGATCTCTTCCTTTTCCTTGGAGAGTTCTCCATCGATACGGTCGGAAATCCACTTTTCAATTTTTTGACATCTCATTTTATCCCCCTTCGAGATAGGGTTTGAGTCTGGCTTGAAGTATTTTCCTGGCCTTGTGCATTCTCCAAGATACAGTGTTCTCGGAGCATCCCAGAATCCGTGCGGCCTGGCTGTGAGTCATCCCCTGGAAAACAACAAGAGTGAAAGAAGCTCTGTACGTCAGAGGCAGAGAATCGATGGCGGACTGCATTCTCTCTGAGAGCTCCTTCTTCAAAGAACGCCCTTCCGGTGAAAGGGAAGAATCCTCTGTCCCTTTTCCTGAGGATTGGCTTTCATCCAGAACTTCCTGTGCATCTTCTCTTTTTCTCCGCTTTAAAAAATTTAAAGTCAGGTTGACAGCGATCCTGTATATCCAGGTGTAGAAGCTGGAGCGTTGTTTGAAACTCTTTAACGACTTAAAAGCCTGCATAAAGGCCTCCTGGGCCAAGTCACTGGCATCCTGCTGATTCTTTGTCAACGCGAGTATGGTGTAGTATATTTTCTCCTGACAACGGCGAGCTAACTCAGCAAAAGCTTCGGCATCGCCCTGTTTTGCCTGCGTAACCAAATAGCCATCACTGCTACCGTCCATACTCCTTTTCACCATATTAGACACTCAATTAGCCATAATCCTTTGAAAAATCAGGCCACAGGATTAGATTAATAGTCATTGAAAACAAAAAAGACAGGTTTCAATAATTAATTTTCATCGAAAAATCTCCAAAGTCAAGTTTTAAACTTGAAATAAATTGACAAGAGATGGGCTTGTTGTTATGATTTGCCCTCCTTTCAGGAACAACTTCCATGATTGAGCGGTATACACGTCCAGAAATGGGGGCCATCTGGACCGACGAAAACAGATACAGAAAATGGCTCGATGTGGAACTGGCTGTGTGCGAAGCCTGGGCAAAAGCAGGAGAAATCCCTCCCAAATCTCTCCAGACGATCAAAGAAAAAGCCGACTTCTCTGTCAAGAGGATTGAAGAAATAGAAAAAGTCGTGAAACACGACGTGATTGCCTTTCTCACCTCTGTAGCCGAGAAAGTGGGAGAAGATTCCCGCTTCATCCACCTCGGACTGACTTCCTATGATGTTGTTGACACAGCCCTCTCTCTCCTCATTAAAGAAGCTCTGGAGAAAGTCCAGAAGGACCTCAACCCTCTAAAAGACATTCTCAAGGAACAGGCACTGCAGTATAAAAAAACCGTGATGGTCGGACGCACACACGGAGTTCATGCCGAGCCCATTACTTTCGGCGTAAAACTCCTGGTTTGGTATGAGGAAGTGAAACGACATCTCCATCGAATCAAGAACGCGTTGGAAGTCATCAGTACCGGGAGAATCTCGGGCTCCGTGGGAACCTACATCCATCTTGACCCGAAGATCGAGGTTTACGCACTCAAAAAACTCGGCCTCAAGCCCGCAAAAGTGTCCACGCAGGTCCTTCAGCGCGACAGGCACGCTGAAGTCCTCTTTGCCTTGGCCCTTCTTGCATCTTCCCTGGACAAATTCGCTGCAGAGCTGCGACACCATCAGAAAACCGAAGTCCTCGAACTGGAAGAGCCCTTTACTAAAGGCCAAAAAGGATCCTCCTCCATGCCGCACAAGAAAAATCCGGTTCGTGCGGAAAGAATTTCTGGCCTGGCCCGCATTATAAGAGCCAACCTCCAGGTTTCCATGGAGAACATCTCTCTCTGGCATGAAAGAGACATTTCCCACTCCTCGGCCGAAAGAGTCATCTTTCCCGACGCTTTTATTCTCACAGACTTCATCCTGGCGGAAACAACGGATATCATCCGCAACTGGAAGGTTAACGTCGAAAGGATGGAAGAAAACGTCAACTTGACTCGGGGTCTCGTTTTTTCCCAGAGTGTTCTTCTGGCTTTAACGAAGAAAGACATCACCCGCGAGCAGGCGTTCCAGCTTGTCCAGACTAACAGCATGAAGGCTTGGAATGAAGGTCGTGACTTCAAGGAACTCATCCAGGCAGATAAAGAAATCAGAAAAATTCTGACAGAGAAAGAGATTGACGCCTGCTTTTCTCTTGATCCGTATTTAAGTAAGATTGATTACATATTCGAGAAAGTGCTTGGCGATGAAAGTTAGGATCCTGGTCTCGCTCAAAGACAGTGTTCTCGATCCTCAGGGACAGACAGTTAAAAACGCTCTCCTGACTCTGGGCTATGGCTCTATAAAGGATGTGAGACAGGGGAAGGTCTTCGAGGTTGAGCTCGAAGGCATGTCCCCAAAAGAGGCCGAAAAAGTCATTCCCGAAATATCAGACAAAGTCCTGGCCAACCCTATAATTGAGAAGTTTTCCTGGCAGATCTTAGAAAAGGATTAAATCAAAAACAGGGGGAGTCCATCCCCCAAGGATTAGTGAAATTGAAATTTGGAGTCGTAATTTTTCCAGGTTCCAACTGCGATTATGACACTCTCTACGTTCTCAAGAACGTCCTCAACCATGACGCGATATTCCTCTGGCATAAAGAACATGACCTGAAAAATGTTGATTGTGTTGTCCTCCCAGGAGGATTTTCCTACGGAGACTATCTGCGATCAGGCTCCATCGCCGCGTTTTCTCCACTGATGCAGGAGGTTAAAGAATTTGCTCTCAAAGGAGGCTTGGTGCTCGGGATCTGCAACGGCTTCCAGGTCCTTCTGGAACTGGGCATTCTTCCGGGAGCCATGCTCAGGAATAAGAACCTGAAATTCCTCTGTCAGTATGTCCACATCCGGGTGGATAACGAAGAAACTCCCTTCACGAACAAAGCCAAAAAAGGTCAGGTGTTAAAGATTCCCATCGCCCACTATGACGGGAATTTTTTCTCTCCTCCTGATACCATTCAAGAGATAAAGACAAATAACCAGGTCGTCCTCCGCTATTCAGATGCCCGGGGTCAACTCAGCGAGGAGGCCAATGTGAACGGATCTCTCGAATGCATCGCCGGCCTGATCAACAGCGCCGGTAACGTCATGGGCATGATGCCCCATCCGGAAAGGGCTTCTGAAGCGCTTCTCGGCAGCGAAGACGGCCGGATCATATTCGAATCTATGATTAACTGGAAAGGATAACCGCATCGGACAGCCTGAAGCATGTGAAGCGAAATGATTGACCGCAAGATTCTGGAAGAACACAACCTCACTCTGGATGAGTATGAAAAAATCGTCGAGCTCATCGGCAGGGAACCCAACATCACCGAACTCGGAATCTTCTCTCTCATGTGGTCTGAACACTGCAGCTACAAAAGCTCATCTATTCATCTGAAACAACTGCCTGTGGAGGGAGAAAACGTCATCCAGGGACCGGGTGAGAATGCAGGAATCATCGATATCGGCGATGGTCTGGCAGCCGTTTTCAAGATAGAGTCCCACAACCATCCCTCCTTCATCGAGCCCTACCAGGGTGCGGCGACAGGAGTCGGAGGCATCCTCAGAGACATTTTCACCATGGGAGCCAGACCCATTGTCCTCCAGGATTCCCTGCGTTTTGGCCCGCTATCGACCGCAAAAAACAAATCCGTCATGGAGGGTGTGGTCGCGGGTATATCCGGCTACGGAAACTCCATCGGAATCCCTACGGTAGGAGGCGATGTCTACTTCAACGACTGCTACTCTCTCAATCCTCTTGTCAATGTTTTCGCCTTGGGAATCGTCAGAAAGGACAGGATCTTCTATGCCAAAGCCGAAGGCACGGGAAACCCGGTGCTCTATGTCGGAGCGAAAACCGGAAGAGACGGGATTCATGGTGCCACGATGGCATCGGCTGAATTCGGAGAAGATTTAGAGCACAAAAGGCCGAATGTTCAGGTCGGTGATCCTTTCATGGAAAAACTGCTGCTCGAGGCCTGCCTGGAAGTCACAGCCAGAGACCTGATCGTTGGCATCCAGGATATGGGCGCAGCAGGCCTGACATGCTCGACCACAGAAATGGCCTCTAAATCCGGAACAGGCATTGAGATCAACCTCGATCGTGTCCCCCAGAGAGAAGAAGGGATGACTCCGTACGAGATGATGCTGTCGGAGTCCCAGGAGAGAATGCTCATCGTGGCGAAGAAAGACAAGGTCAAGGAATTGCAGGAGATCTTTTCCAAATGGGACCTGGACGCTGTGATCATCGGACAGGTCACCGAAGGAGGAAGGCTTAAAGTCAGCTTCAAGGGAAAAACAGTTGTGGACCTTCCCGTGAAGGCAGTCATTGACCTCTGCCCTGCCTATGAGATGGAGAGCCAAACACCCTCTTACCTTGAATCCGCCACCCAGCTGGAACCTTTCTCCGAGCCGGAAAATTTCAACCAAGCTTTTCTCAAGCTCCTCTCTTCTCCGACCATTGCCGAAAAGGAATGGGTCCGCCGCCAGTACGACCACATGGTCCAGGTCAACACCACTTTTTTCCCAGGGGCGGATGCCTCTGTGATCAGGATCAAAGACACAAATAAAGCGTTGGCGGTCACCTTAGACGGCAACTCTCTCTACTCCTACCTTGATCCTGAAACCGGAGGCAAGATCGCTGTGGCCGAAGCCTGCCGGAACTTGGCCTGCGTCGGAGCTCGTCCCATTGGAGTGACCAATTGTTTGAACTTCGGGAATCCGGAGAAACCGGAGATCATGTGGCAATTCCAAGAAACCATAAAGGGAATCGCTCAGGGCTGCCGAACATTCAACATCCCCGTTACAGGAGGCAATGTCAGCTTCTATAATGACACGGAAGGCATCTCCATCTATCCCACTCCTGTGCTCGGCATAGTCGGTATGGTGGATGACATAAAGCAGATAACCGGGCCCGCTTTTATGGCGGAGGGGGATATCCTGATCCTCCTGGGAGAAAACAAAGACGAGCTGGGAGCCTCAGAGTATGTCAAAACGATTCACCATAAAGAGAAAGGAATTCCTCCGCAAATCGACCTGGAAGAAGAAAAGCGAATCCAGGATTTTTGTCTGGAAATCATTTCCCTTGGGCTTGTCCAATCCGCTCACGATGTCTCAGAAGGCGGCCTGGCCTGCTGCCTGGCCGAATCTTCATTCTTGAGTGACAAGAAAACAGGGCTGAGTGTGAATCTTCAGGACGGGATTCGCTCGGACGCTGTTCTCTTTGGAGAAACACAGTCCAGAATAGTCATCACATCAAAAAACCAAAACCATCAAAAAATTCTTGACCTGGCGAAAAATAAACAAATGAAAGCCGTAGTCATCGGAAAGACGGGTGGAGACAGGATCGTCATCAGCCATGGCGATAAAAAGCTCATCGATGTTCCCGTGGATGAGGCCTTGAAAGCCTGGAGGAATGCCATTCCTGAAATCTTCGCCATTCAGTGAAATGCGGAAATGTTCTGAACGGTATCCCACCTTAAACGGAAATAGGGGGACGTTCCCCAAGGTGCCACCTCTTTAGGAAGAAATGTTGATTTTAAGTTGAAGAGGTGGCACCTTGGGGAACGTCCCCTTATTCGTCCCCTTATTTAAAATGTTTCATTGATTTCCACGGCTTTTTTAATAAAATAGGATTTTAAGACTCACAGTCAAACAAGGAAAGGGAAACACAAATGACAGAGGAAGTTTTTGTCAGCCCTAAAAAAAAGGGAAAAATTGCTGTTTTCATTTCTGGCCGGGGCTCTAATTTTCAGGCCATCCATGATGCCATCCTCGCCGGAAAAATAAACGCAGAGATCGTTCTCGTCTTCAGCAACAAAGAAGACGCGCCTGGCCTCCAGATCGCCAAAGAGCGAAATCTCGAGACTCTTTTCCTCGACCCGAAAGCCTATCCGACGCGCGAAGACCATGAAAAAGCAGCCGTCCAAGAGCTGAGGAAAAGGGACGTGGACCTCGTCTGCTTGGCAGGATACATGAGAATTCTAAGTCCTTCTTTCTGTGACGAGCTTAAGCACTGCTTGATGAACATCCATCCGGCCCTCCTACCCTCCTTCCCCGGACTCCACGTCCAGAAGAAAGCACTCGAGTGGGGAGTCAAGTACTCAGGAGCGACAGTCCATTTTGTCACTGCTGATGTGGACATGGGTCCGATCATAATTCAGGCAGTCGTTCCCGTTCTCCAAGATGATACGGAAGAGACCCTCAGCGAGAGGATCCTGAAGGAAGAGCACAAAATCTACCCGGAAGCAGTCAAGCTCTATTTCGAAGGGAAGGTGGAAGTCAGAGGAAGAAGAGTGTTCATCAAATAGAGTCTGGCGGGCAAGAAAAGACTAAAACAGAAGAAGGAAAACAGAAAAGTCAAAGCCAACTTGGAAGCTGGAAAGACAGAGTGACCAAAATTAAAACAGAGGTAAAACCATGAAGCCAGTGAAAGAACAGTTGGAGTACCTCAAAAAAGGATGCGTGGAAATCATCCAGGAAAAAGAGCTGGAAGCCAATCTGGTCCGCTCTCTCAAAGAAAAAAAACCTTTGAGAGTCAAAGCCGGGTTTGACCCGACAGCTCCGGACATCCACCTCGGACACACAGTGCTCCTGCGCAAGATGAAACATTTCCAGGATATGGGCCATGAGGTGATTTTTCTCATCGGCGACTTCACAGGGCTGATCGGCGATCCGTCAGGACGGTCAACCACCCGTCCTCCCATGACTCGAGAGGAAATCAACAAAAATGCCGAGACGTACAAGATCCAGATATTCAAGATTCTCGACCCTAAGAAAACCATCATCGATTTCAACTCCCGGTGGCTGGGAAAGCTGACGAGTTTCGATATCATCAACCTGACCGCCAAATACACGGTGGCCCGCATCCTTGAGAGGGATGACTTTTCCAACCGTCTGAAGAACGGCCAACCCATATCCACTCATGAACTCCTCTACCCGCTGATGCAGGCCTACGATTCTGTGGCTCTGGAAGCCGATGTGGAACTCGGCGGGACCGACCAGAAATTCAATCTCCTCGTCGGCCGTGAGATTCAAAGGGAA
>CAYFVQ010000304.1:0-22403 GCA_964346585.1 uncultured Eubacteriales bacterium
AGATGAGTGCGGACGCTCAAAGAAGAGCATTTGAGAATTCTTGATGTTTCTTCGACTGAGAATCCATCTCCATCCCGAAGAAGAAAAACGGCTTTTTCTTTGGGGCTTAAATTCTGAAGGCAGGATTCGATCTTTGAGCCGATTTCTCTATTCAGGAACTGCTTCTCAGGGTCCAAACCACCATTAAAAGCCTGTCTTTTTTGGCTTTCAATGATGTCTTCGGATTTCTTTCTCTTTCTTAAATAATCATAGGCCGAGTTCACTGTGATCTTATAGATCCAGCTTTTAAAGCTTTTTCCCTTTTCGAACCTGTAGAGGTATCTGTAGATTTTGATCAAAGCCTCCTGGCAAATTTCTTTAGCTTCTTCGATATTTCCTGACATTCTGTAAGCCATGTTTAAAAGCCCCTGACGATGAGGCCGGAGAAGAGGCTCAAAGGAGGATTGGTCTCCTTCGAGGACTTCACTGACCAATTCATCTTCATTCTTCATCCACATTAATATACTTGTCTTTACCTGAAAATGTTAAGGGGAAAATATAACTTTTTTATGAGATTGCCACACTCCGTTTGCAATGACACAGACTGCAATAATTGGGGACAGTCCCCAATTTTCTGCGACCCTGGTAATGACGCCTGTGCATAATAATTGGGGACTGTCCCCAATTATTCCACGCAATGATGAAGACGGAGATTACTGCGCTTCGCTCCAAATGAAATAAGTACGGTTGCCAAGCCAGTTCCGAGCGAAGTAACGGAATCCTCCTCTCCTTGTGATGACGACATGATGAGATTAGCACGTCTCATTCGCCATGACATAGAGGCATCCAATTTATGGATTCATCCAAAGCTTTTGTCCCTTCTGAAATTTTTTATCGTCTCTGGTTGCAACTATCCATAGTTGATGACTGTTGACTAATAATGAGAAATAAATTATCTTGTACTCTATGGCTTTCACTCAAAAAATTCGGACTTTATGAAAGTCAAAATAAAGACTTACAGGAAAAAGACCGATCCCCGCCGCATCCACCTCCTTTTTTTCACATTTTTTTCCCTCTCTCTTTTTCTCGTCCTGAGCTTTATGCCTAAAAAAGAAATCCAGTCAGAAGTCGCCACACTTGTTCCACCAGCAAAGATATCCAATCCTCAACCTCCCCTGGAAAAAATCAAAAAAACCATCCGCTGGGGAATGACCTTGACAGATATCCTGGCGCCGTACGACTTCACTCCGACTGAAATATACGATATGAGTCGGAGTGTCAGGTCCGTCTATGACCTGTCTAAAATCAAAGCCGGCCAGGAAATCAGAGTCTGTACGAATCCCCAGGGAGAAGTCGTTTCTCTCGAATACGATATCGATGAAAAAGATTATCTCCTCATCCAGAAAAAACAAGGCTCTTACACAGCCGAGATAAAAAAGATTCCCTACGAAAACAGAGTCAGAATGATCTGGGGAACCATCCAGGATTATCTTATCTCAGCGGTTGGCAAAGAGAACGAAGGCGTGCAGCTGGCTCTTGACCTAGCTGACCTTTTTGCCTGGGACATTGATTTTTATGCGGACGTTCGCAAAGGGGACTCGTTTAAAATTCTCTTCGAGAAAAGATACCTCGACGGAAAATTTGTCGGCTATGGGAATATCCTTGCTGCGGAATTCACCACCCAGGGCAAGACATTCCAGGCATTCCGCTTCACTTACCCCGATACAAAAGAATCGGATCACTACGACCTCGAGGGCAATTCTTTGAGAAAAACCTTCATGAAATCCCCCATCCGCTTCAATAGAATCACATCCCGCTTCAGCCGAAACAGGCTCCATCCCATCCGGAAAGTCTACCGTCCTCATTATGGGGTAGATTATGCGGCCCGGGTCGGTACTCCTGTTCAAGCCACAGCCGACGGGACCGTTATCTTTGCCGGGCGGAAAGGCGCATCAGGGCGCATGGTCGGAATCCGGCACCAGAACAGGTATGAAACCCAGTATCTTCATCTTAGAACAATCGTTGCAGGAATAAAAAAAGGAGTGAAAGTGAGAGAAGGACAGGAAATCGGGACTGTGGGTTCATCCGGAGAATCTACTGGCCCCCACCTGGACTACAGGATCAAGAAGGATGGAAAGTATATCAATCCCCTTGCCTTTAATCCCGATCCGGTCAGCCCTCTCAGGGTAGAATTCCTTGAAAATTTCAGGAAGGCCGCCCAAAATTACGTGCTTCTCTTTGATCCTTCCCTTATGATTTCCACCTGTCTCGGAGATCCACTGACTCTGTGATTCCTCTCGATTCGCGGACAGCTTGTCTGGATTATTCACGAGTCGAAGTTGTTGTTTTTTTTGAATAATTCAGGGCACCTGAGTTATTCACGAGTCGAGGTTGCCTCAGACGCGAGGCACAGCGCAAGATGCTGTGGTCGTCCACCGCTCTTGCGCTGTAACGAAGTAGACGTCGTTGCGAGGAGAGAAGCGACAGCGGCAATCTCGTGAAGCTAGCGATACACTATGAGATCGCCACGCTTTGCTCGCGATGACAATTTTTTTAAAAGAAAAATGTCGTCAGATTTGCTCGCCCAAAGGGTAAAAATGCCGACTTTAAGAAAATGGGGACTGTCCCTTTCAATCCTTGTTTTAGGGAAAATAGGGACTGTCCCCTTTTTAAATGAATAAGGTGTTGGCAGATTTTATGAATAATTCAGGTCAGTCTGGAGTATTCCTAAAATTCAAACCTCAACCAAATCCTCAGGTGAGTTGATAAAGATGGAATGGGTGGGAATCGATTTATTGAATGGAAAGAGTCGGATGAATCAGACACGATTCATCCGACTCTGGAACTCTTTATTTTTTTATCTTTTTGCCGCGTGAAGTTCCTCCTCCACTCCCGCTGCTGCTTTTGCTTACTCTTGAACTCTTCGAGCTTGAAACGACGGATTTTCCTGATGAGCTTGAACTTGAACGAGGAGAAGACGATAGGCCCGCCCTCGGATAACTACCACGGCTTCTGACTGAAGATCTCCCTGTCATCGTCACCATATTCCGGGTTCGACGCACTGAACTGGATGACAGACGGAGCTCGGGGCACTTAATTTCATTCGTTCGGCTGGAATAGCTCAAGGAGACACCCAACTGCCGGGCAACTCCCGCATCTGGATTCCAGTCCCTGATGTGGGCAATTGACCTTCGGGGATTTGGCTTTGGCGGACTTAGGGCTATGGCTGAAACAAAAAGAGGCTGTCTCTCTCGAGAATCTGATGCCACGCTTCCAGATCTATCCTCAGCAATATCCTTCTTGTTAAGGCTTGCGGAACGCACAGCTTTTGCTGGAGAAGTCCCTTCTTTATTCACCTTTCCGGCAGAACCTGTGAGGGCTTCTTCTTCCCGCGGATCTCTAGTCTCGTTATTCCGGTATATCCTACCCGCTTCACGATTGGGATTTTCAATGGTTTCAGTCGACTGGAAGCTCTTCTGCATGTCCAAGGGAAGCTTGTGAAAGACGACAGCTCTTTTATGAATCCCGGCCTCGTTTAAATCGCCTTTTTTCACAATAACAGTTTGTTCCATATTTTTGTGCATGGAAGCCAGGATTCTTTCGTCCCGTATCTCCAGCGCAGAGACAACTTTTTTCAACGTCCCTTTAAGTTCTTTCGGCAGTGGATAAGCAGAATCTGGTTTTCGGAGCTGGCTTCTACTGATACGGCCGTAATAAATCCCATCTTCTTCTTTGCGAAGGATATCTTCCCAGCCAGGATCAAGAAGAGAATCAGGGTATTGGGGATTGAACAAGTAAAAATAGGGATATCTATGATAAGCGCCGCATAAATACCAGTCCCAGAACGACCACGGTCTCCAGCAGTGGTAATCCGCCCATGTGTGAAAGGATACCCAGGCAGGAGCAAATGCGGAGCCGGGAATCCACAACCAGCCGCGCTTCTTGTTCCATATCCAGAGGCCGAGATGATGGGGCACCCATCCCCAGGATTCCATTGGCACCCAGAAAAGCTGTCCATCCACATCTCTCCACTGACCGTAATAGTATGGCTGCCAGGTTCCCCACGGATAATAATCGTTATAATCACAACGCCAGACATAGCCATACATATCGTCGTAGATCCACTCTCCATAAAGATTGGAATATTTCTGGGCAAAATAAACGACTGCCCTGGGGTATCTATAAATGGGTTTGGGGATGACACTCATCCCCTCATGAAGTTCATCAAAATTTTTGTTTATGGAGACATTCCACAACTCAAAATCTTCATCCTCTTTGTATTCTCCCTCAAGAGCCTGATAGCCTCTGGAATTCGTTATCGTTACCCTCATTTCTTTCGTTAAGATTCTTTCCATTAAGCTGTCTTCATTAGGTCCGTAGAGGACAAAGGCTTTTCCTAGCTTGACTTGAATGTCCGTCCCTCCGTCTTCTCTCGCCGCAATCAGGGCGACTGTCCTGTGCTTCAATTTCGTCGAGGCATTTGGAGTGATCACCTGAAAAATCTCCGGATAGTTATACCTCTTATACATGATATAGATCTCCCCTTTATTGAGGAGAAAATTCGTGACCTTTCTGGATGAACTGAGGCTTTTGGCCATGATGGTCTCGATGACCAACTCCGTATTGAAATCCAATCTGATGATGGTTCCTGTGTCTAACTGAACCTCACAGCGCCGGCTCCCAGTGGTGCGGATGGTGTCTCCCGGAAGAAGAGGAAAATTCAGCACAGCCACTCGAGGAGCCTCTTCTCCTTCCCGAATCACAACAGGATCATTCCCATCATACTCAACTTCTGTATAGGTTATATAACCAAAATAAATAGCGGTTTTCGGTGAGTGAATGTATTCATAATCGGATTGTGACTGAAGGAGCTGCGGCAGCGAACCAATCAAGGCAAAGACCAAAATAAGCGTGAATTTTTTCTTTTTCATTTTTTTCCCTCCACTCCATTGTTCTCACAAAAAATAATGCAAGCTTTATGCCAAATAACACCTGGCTAAGAGAAAGATTTTAAGCCAGTTATCTGTCCTCTTATCCAGCCATGTGTATCTTTAAAGAGACACTCATTTTCCAGTCTGTCAGCACAGGACATTCGGCCTCGTCTTGAGGAAAAGTCTCTCCACTCCATTTCCCATCACTGAAAACTTCCACGACCCGACTCTGTGGGCCATCCAAAAGCCCTTCATATCAATCGAGAAAGGACAGAAAATTCTCTTTCCCACCTCCTTTATTCGGGTACTCGCGATTTCTGCATAAATCTCCTTTCTGAATCCTCTACTTCTCAAAAATCTTCTCCTTTCCAAAATGAGATTACTGTTTTTATTTCTTCCATGGCTCTTTTCTCGCCGGGAATCGCCCCATGGATTCCTGTTGACATTCAGAGGACAAAGTATTTAGAATGGACTTTTCGACAAGACATGTAAAACATATTTTAGAAGGAGGTTTTAATGAAAGTCACCCTCAGCGTTCTCAAAGCGGATATAGGCAGCATTGGCGGTCACATCACTCCAAGCCAGGCGCTCGTCGATGAAGTCAAGAGCTTTGTCAAAGAAAACAGCAAAAACCTGCTGATCGACTATTATATCAGCCACACCGGAGACGATATCGCTATCCTGTGTACACATGATAAGGGCGTCTCAGACGAAAAAATCCATAAATTAGCCTGGGATGCTTTTATAACCGGCACAGCTGTCGCTAAAAAACAGGGGCTTTACGGCGCAGGTCAGGATCTGCTCAAGGATGCCTTCAGTGGAAACATAAAAGGAATGGGCCCAGCTGTTTCAGAGATGGAATTTGAGGAACGGCCGAACGAGCCTTTTGTTTTCTTTGCCGCGGATAAGACTGACCCTGGCTGTTACAACCTTCCTTTCTACCTGGGCTTCACTGATCCCATGTACAATGCAGGACTTATTCTCAGCCCAAAAATGAGCGATGGCTTCATGTTCCGCATCATCGACGTCGAACACACTGAAAAAGATAAAGTCGTTGAACTCAATGCCCCTGATGAAATCTATGACATCGCCGCCCTGCTCCGCGATAACGAAAGATATGTCATCGAGAGCATCTATTCCCGCGCTTCAGGAAACCAGGCGGCGGTTGTCTCAACTACACGTCTGCACAACATCGCCGGAAAATACACAGGAAAAGATGACCCTGTCGCCCTAGTCCGGGTTCAGGGAGAATTCCCTGCCACCGGAGAAGTGCTGGCTCCCTTCCAGATCGGTCATTTTGTTGCGGGCTTCATGAGAGGCAGCCACAACGGTCCTCTCATGCCCTGCAAGCTCAATTCGACAATCTCCTTTTTTGATGGACCTCCAGTCGTCACCGGAGCCGCCTTTTGTGTGAGAGAAGGAAAGCTGACAGAGCCGGCTGATGTGTTCGACCACCCCTATTGGGATTACGTCAGAGACCAGATATCCGAGAAAGCCACAGCCATCAGACGACAAGGATTTTCCGGCGCAGCCATGCTTCCTTACAGCGAACTCGAGTATGGCGGTATTGTGGAAAAACTCGAAAAACTGGAAAAGAAGTTCAAGCTCGTCGACTGACAAGCCTTTCATCTCTTGGCTGTCTCTGAAGGTTCATCCTGAAGGGAAGAATCTCGGGTGGAAAATTCTCTTCTGAAGTCATGATGACAAAACACAGAAATCCTGTTCCGACTGTGGACATCATTATCGAAGTTCAAAGGGAGGATGGAAAAAAAGGAATTGTGCTGATAAAGAGGAAGAATCCTCCCTATGGATGGGCCATTCCAGGAGGATTCGTCGACTACGGTGAATCTTTAGAGGAAGCGGCTGTTCGAGAAGCCAAGGAAGAAACTTCTCTGGATGTCCAGCTCGAGAAGCAGCTTTATACCTACTCCGACCCGGCGAGGGATCCCCGCCAGCACACCATCTCAACGGTTTTTGTGGCCTCAGCGCGAGGAAAGCCCAAAGCAGAGGACGATGCGCAGGAAATCGGGATATTCACAAAAGAAGAAATCAATTTTTCTCTTGCTTTTGACCACAACAGGATACTCACTGATTATTTCGAGTGGAAAAAGAGATAAATAAACGATTCCACCAGTATGGAAAAAAAGGGGACAGGCCCCTTTTTCCACGGGGATTATTTTTTTCAAAGAAGAAAAGGGAACAGGTTGCTGTAATAAATGGGACAGTCCCTACCCTTCAATAATATAAGGACTGAAAGGGACAGTCCCTAAAGTAACCTATGCTCTTTTATTCTCTACGTTATTCCCCTTTCTTGCTTTTTTCTTTAAAATAGAGATACACTTATTCGTCTAAGGATTTATAAGGATAGATAGATGGATGACACTCAGGAGAAAAAGAAAAAATCCGGGGAAGATTCGAAGCTCAAGGAGCTCCATAAAGTCTGGGGACCTGTTGAAGCAGAGATCATTAAAAGCTATCTCGAAAGCAACGGGATTGTCTGTATCCTCAGAGGAAGGGTGGTTCAATCCGTCCATCCTTTTTCGGCAGATGGTTTGGGTGAGATAAAAATCCTTGTATCAGATGAGGACTATACGAGGGCCCAAGAACTCCTCAAAAAAAAGGTCGATATTTAGTTGAAAACGGGATATCTTCTATCCTTATTTAATGCATAAAAAAGGCGATAGGTTACTGTAACAAAGGGGACAGTCCCTATCCTTCTATAATATAAGGACTGAAAGGGACAGTCCCCAAAGTAACCTATCCCCTTTTTTTCCTCTCTTTCCCAAAAAATCCCGCTTCCTATTCTTTTTTTGGCCAGTTAAGTAATTTTCTCCTCGCGCCTGTATCCTTTATATAGTGGCGCCGTCTATTTTTACACAACATCTAGAAAACAGTAAAAATAAATGCTATTTTTTTGTATTTTTTCCTTGACATTGGGAATTTTGTCTCATATATTAGTGGAAAACGGGACGGAACGGGACAAAATGGGAAGTTTTTTATTAGGAAGTTATACGGCAAGATTCGACAGAAGCAGTCGAATAAAAGTCCCAGAAAAGTTCCGCGCCGCCATTGAAGAACAGTATGGAAAAGACCTGTTCATCACTTCCCTGGCTGACGAATCCGTTCAGGTTTACCCTCTTTCTGTCTGGGAAAGACTCTCAGGCGCTTCCATGGAAGGAGCCCTACAGTTCAATCCGGCTGTGAGGAGTTTCCTGATTCGTGTCAACAGGAAGGGACATCATTACCGGATTGATTCCAAGGGCCGCATTCTCATCAACCAGTCCTTAAGAGATAAGGCAGAACTCGATGAGGAGGTAGTCGTCCTTGGCCTCACCGACCATCTGGAAATCTGGAACAAGGAGAAGCTCGATAAAATTCTTGAGGAAAAGCCGTTGACCAATGAGGACTTTGAGAGCATTGCAGAACTTCTGCCTCAAGGAAAAACCAAATGAACGGGAACGGTCACATCCCTGTTCTATTAGACGAGGTTTTGGAGTACCTGGATATAAACAGGGAAGGCATTTACATTGACTGCACAATCGGGCTGGGAGGTCATGCCTACGAAATAGTTAAAAGAAATCCCAAAGCGTCCCTTATCGGTTTTGATATCGACGAAAAGTCCCTTCTGAAAGCCAGAGAAAAACTTCAACCTTTCGCGGATAGAGTGGAACTCTTCCACTCTGATTTCAGGTACATCCCTGACATGGAAATCGACTTCTCTCGAATAAGAGGTGTTCTACTCGACCTGGGAATGTCTTCTTTCCAGCTCGACTCCCCAGAGAGAGGATTCAGCTACAGCCGAGAAGGTCCTCTCGATATGAGAATGGACCTCCGGAACAAGTCGACTGCCCATAAGATTATCAATAAGTACTCGGAGCCCAAGCTTGCTCAAATCTTCTATGAATACGGCGAACTCAGACAGGCACGACGGCTCGCTCGAGAAATAGTCTCGAGAAGAAAAACGACACCATTTGAAACAACCACTCAGCTCTGTCAAACAGTGGAAGAAATATGCCACTGGAGACCTCAAAAAGGAAAAATCCATCCCGCCGCCAAAGTCTTCCAAGCCATCCGTATCGAAGTCAACCAGGAATTGAACAGCCTTTCCGGTTTCCTGGAAAGGACGGCTCATTCACTTCCTAAAAAAGCCCATATCACTGCGATCTCTTTTCATTCTCTGGAGGATCGGATAGTCAAACGCACTTTCGCAAACCTGGCGGCTTCCGGTGATTCCCCTCCTTTCCTTAAAATCTTAACAAAAAAACCGGTTGTCCCGTCTGAAGAGGAGGTCAAGGCAAATTTCAGGGCGAGGTCAGCTAAACTCAGAGCGGCTGTAAGAATTTAAATGGTCAGAAAAAAATTCACAAAAAAAGAAATGATTCTGATTATCACCTGCACAGTATTCATCATTTCCATTCTGACTTTCTACATCTGGCACCAGGTCGAAGCGGTCAGGTTAGGATACGAAATAAACAGACTGGAGGAAAAAGTCCAAAAACTGAAAATTGAGGTCGAAGAGCTTGAAACCACCAAGGCTTCCCTGCTTTCACTGGAGAAAGTGGAAAGAATCGCCAAGGAAAAATTGAAAATGGTTAAAACCCAGGAAAACCAGAAGATCTACGAAGATTTTAAACAAGAACAATGAGAATAAGAGAATGAGCATTATCAATCAGAGAAAAGCACACAGAAGAATAAGCATGATGGCTCTTCTCTTTATGCTCTGGCTCATCTTTCTCATCATTCGCCTCCTCCAACTTCAGGTCATCGAACACCCGAGCCTGAAAACTAAAGTCACGCAGCATAATCAGAATAAGAAAGACATCATTCCCAAAAGAGGCACAATATACGACCGCACAGGTAGTATTCTCGCTCGAAGCCTTCCATTTCGATCTGTCTTCTACACTCCCAACGAGGACGAACCTCTGGAATCACAACTTGAAAAAATTAAAACACTAAAGAGCATCCTGAATCTCTCCGCGAATGAGTTCAAGAGGATTAAAAAAAGAATCGAAAGAAACGTGTCTTTCATCTGGGTTAAAAGGAAAATTCACCCCGAAAAAGAAAACATGATTAAAGAGCTCTCTTTGAGTGGCATCTATTTCCTGGAAGAAAACAAAAGATACTACCCCCACGGAAAACGCGCCGCCCACTTACTGGGAAGAGTTGATATCGATGAAATCGGCGCCAGCGGGATTGAATACAGCTGCAACTCTGTACTTGCAGGTACAAAAGGCGAACATCTCATAATGAAGGACGCCAAAAAAAGAGAGTACGAATTTGAAACTCTGAAAGAACCAGAAGATGGGAAAGATTTAGTCTTGACCATCGATGAAACCATCCAGTTTTATGCGGAAAAAGAGCTGGAAAATGCGGTGTTGAAATCAGGAGCTAAATGGGGGACAGTCATCATTGCCCAACCCTCATCAGGAGAAATCCTGGCCATGGCCAATTTCCCCACTTACGACTTGAACAACCTCCCTCCCTCCCCCACTGTAGTGGATAGAAACAATGCCATCCACCACAACTTCGAGCCAGGCTCCACCTTCAAGGTCATCACCGCCTCAGCCGCCCTGGAGACAAATAAAGTCAGCCTGGCTGACTCCTTCGACTGCAGCCAGGGATACATATCTGTGGCTGGCAAATTAATCAGAGACCATCAACGCTATGGAATCTTGTCTTTTCCAGAAATCATCATGTATTCTTCCAATGTCGGAACTGTTCAACTCAGCCACAATTTAGACAAGAATTCTTTTTATGAAACGATAAAAAAATTTGGCTTTGGCAAAAAAACGGGGATCAACCTCCCCGCAGAAGAAAAGGGAATTTTCAGGCAAGTCAAAGACTGGAGCCGGATATCTCCCGCATCTCTCTCTATCGGGTATGAAATCTCAGTAACAGCCCTCCAGATGCTCCAGGCAGTCAATATCATCGCCAACGAGGGTGTTCTTGTCCCTCCAAAGATTGTCAGAAGAGTCCTGAACTCCTCTAATAGATCCACACGAAATTCCCTCCGTCCCATGAGGATAATATCCAGAGAGACGGCTTCCATACTCACGTCCATCCTCCAGGCAGTCGTTGAAGGAGGAACCGGAAGCCCGGCTCGAATCACAGGGTATAGAATTGCCGGCAAGACAGGAACAGCCCAGATATTCGACTCCTCCATTGGACGTTATTCATCTGATGCTCATATCGCTTCTTTTGTCGGCTTTGTTCCTGCCGACAATCCAGTCTTCTCCATAATCGTGATCATCGATGAACCCACTGGGTCGTACTATGGTGGAGAAGTTGCTGGTCCTGTCTTCAGAGAAATCAGTAAGCAGCTCCTCCAATATCTGAAAATTCCGCGCCAAAAAAATCCTCAAAGAAACATAATCGCCGAAAACCGCTGGAGGCTGAACAACTGATGAAACTCAAAGACGTGTTGGCCGGAGTGCCGAGGCTGGCCTTAAATGGGAATGAGACTGAAGATATTCAAGGCATCGCTTACTCCTCAAAGAATGTCCAGCCCGGATTCATGTTTACAGCTCTGAAAGGAGCAAAAGCGGATGGGCATGAATTTATCGAAGAAGCCCTTCGTCGCGGCGCTGTGGCTGTCCTTTCAGATAGGGCCAAGCCTGAGGATTTCACTCAAACCTGGATCCAGGTCTCGGACACACGGGAGGCGCTCGCACTGAGTTCAGCCAATTTTTATTCTCACCCATCACAGAAAATGAAAGTCATCGGGATCACCGGGACAAAAGGGAAGACCACGATCACTTACATTCTGGAGGAAATATTAAAAAAATCCTGTCTCGTACCAGGAGTTATCGGAACCATATCTTACCGGGGGCCAAAAATGACTGTCCCCGCTGAAAGAACGACTCCCGAAGCTCCAGACATACAGAGGATCCTGTGTGAAATGCTCGACCACGGAGTCACACACTGCATCATGGAAGTCTCCTCTCATGCTTTAGACCTTAAAAGAGTGATGGGCATCGCGTTTGATATCGTTGCGTTCGTGAACCTGAGCGGTGACCATCTGGACTACCATCAAACCATGGAGAAATATTTCGAAGCCAAGAAAAGGCTTTTCTTTCTCACTAATGAGAAACGAATGGCAGTGGTCAATGGAGACGATCCATGGGGGAAGAAACTGCTATCCCAGCTTTCCACAGAAGCCATTACCTTCGGCATCGAGCCAGGCGCCATGGTCCAAGGGGAGAACTTCGCGCTGAACGAGAAGGGAATCGAAGCTTCTGTGAAATATCCTGAAGGCCAGCTCTCCATCTCCTCATCGCTCCTGGGGAAGCCTAATCTCTACAATATCCTAGCCTCTGTGGCTGTAGCCCTAACTCTAGACCTTCCATCCTCAGCGATCAAAGAAGGCATCGCCTCGCTTCTAGGAGTCCCGGGAAGGTTTGAAAAGATCGAAAATTCTCTTGGTCTTCACATCTTCGTCGATTACGCCCACACTGATGATGCTCTGAAGAATCTACTGGAAACTGTCCGGGAGCTCAATCCTAAACGCATCATCTTGGTCTTCGGAGCCGGAGGAGACCGGGACAAGACAAAAAGACCCCGGATGGGAGAAGCGGCCGGCACTCTTTCGGACTGGACCATCATCACATCCGACAACCCCCGTTCAGAAGAGCCATTGGCGATAATCTCAGATATCGAGAAGGGAATGCAGAAAACAGGGACACAAAATTACCAAATCATCCCTGACAGAAGAGAGGCCATCGCACATGCCCTTTCTCTCGGTGAAAAGGGAGACTATATCCTTGTGGCCGGGAAAGGACATGAAGATTATCAAATCATCAAGGATAAAATCACTCATTTCGATGATGCGGAAGTCATCAGGGAAATCCTTCAAGCCAAAGGAGAAAACTGAAATTGGTTAGTCTCCGACTGAACGATATCGCTAAAAAAATCGACGGAACCATCCTCCAAGGTTCGGAATCCCTCGTTTTTCATAGATTCAACATTGATTCCCGGTCGACTGAACCGGGTGAACTATTTTTTGCGTTAACCGCGAAACGAAACGGCCATGACTTTGTCCCGTCCGCCGTTAAGAGGGGAGCTTCAGGTGCTGTTATTTCTCAGCATACTGCTCTCGCCGATAAAGACATCGCTCTGATCCAAGTTAAAGACACTCTCAAGGCTCTTCAGGAACTCGCCCGAAAAGTTCTTCAAGAGTATTCTGTCAAAGTTATCGGTATAACAGGCAGCATCGGTAAGACAACGACCAAGGAGTTCACATCCTGCCTACTCTCACAAGATTTCAAGGTGCTCAAGTCTGAGGGAAATTTGAATAATCACCTTGGAGTTCCCCTCTCCCTCCTTAAGTTGGAAGACGGCCATGACGTGGCTGTACTCGAGATGGCCATGAGCAGCCTCGGAGAGATACGGTCTCTCACGCGGATAGCTCCCCCGGATATCGCTGTCATCACCAATATCAACCCTGTTCATCTTCAATTTTTTAAGGACATAGACGAGATTGCCCTGGCCAAAAAAGAAATACTCGACGGGTCCAAAAAGGACGGGACCGCCGTACTCAACGGAGACGACGCATTGGTCAGGAAAATCGCCAAAGGCTGGAAAGGGGAAACACTTCTCTTCGGGCTTTCAGAAGAATGTGATGTGCGCGCTCAGAATGTTCGGAAGAACGGATGGGAGGGGATAGTTTTTGAGCTCATTTACGGAAACAAAAAGGAAGAAATCTGCCTTCCTTTCTACTATGAAAGCGCCCTGTATAACTTCTTGGCGTCAGCGGCTGTGGGCTATACATTATCCGTGCCGCTTGATTCACTGCGGGCGGGAGTGAAGGATTTGAAGCCGCTTCCCATGAGAGGAGTTCTCCTTCGCCTGCGCCAAAACATACATCTCATTGACGATTCGTATAACTCGAACCCCGCCGCTCTGGAATCGGCCTTGAAAGGCCTTGTGGAGCTTCCTGCGAAAAGAAAAATCGCAGTATTGGGTGACATGCTGGAACTCGGAGAGAGGGAAGCAGAGTTCCACACGAAAGCAGGAAAACAGATCGCTCAATCGGGCTGGAACATCCTGGTTGCTGCAGGCCCGCTCAGTCTTCACATGGTGGAAGGCGCCCTTTCTGCCGGGATGAGGAAGGAACAGATTTTCCATTTCGAGGATTCTAGAGCCGCAGCTGGGAAAATCCGGTCTCTCATCCAGGAAGGCGACCTTATCCTGGTCAAGGGATCAAGAGGGATGATGATGGATAAAGTCATCGAACAACTCAAAGAGGAATAGAGGGAAAAAGTGCTGTACTATCTTCTGGTTCCACTGAAAAAATATTTCTTCTTTTTCAACGTGTTCAGCTACTACACTGTCAGAACGGCGTTAGCAGGGATAACAGCTTTCCTCCTGGGCCTGATGCTGGGTCCGTGGTTGATCAGAATGCTGAAAAAATACCAGTTAAGAGAAGAAATCTATTCAGAGGTTCCAGAATCTCACTTTGAAAAAAAGGGAACTCCTTCGATGGGAGGAATCCTGATCATCGGCGCCACTATAATCTCTTCGATTCTCTGGGGAAACCTGGGTAATTCCTATGTCCGCCTGGCAATGGCCACCATGATCCTCTTCGGCCTGCTTGGATTCTGGGATGATTTCCTGAAGATCATCAGGAAAAAACCCAGAGGCCTCATCATCCGCCACAAGCTGTTTTCTCAGATTGCCTTGGCTGGAATCATCGGCTCGTATTTTATCTTTCTCGGGCTGACCGAAGAGTTCAGCCTCCATCTGCAGTTCCCGTTTTTCAAGGAATGGGTTCCTTACCTGGGCTGGTTCTATCTCCCCTGGATCATGCTCATACTCGTGGGGTCTTCAAACTCAGTCAATCTTGCTGATGGGCTCGATGGGCTGGCCACAGGTCTGACCTTGATCAGCGCTGGAGCCTTCACAGCTCTCTGCTATGTCATAAGCCGTATCGACCTGGCGGAATATCTGAATATTACTTATGTCCCTCAGGCCGCGGAGCTCACTGTGTTTGTCGGAGCCATGGCCGGAGCCTGTCTGGGCTTTCTCTGGTATAACAGCCACCCGGCTCAGCTCTTCATGGGAGACGTGGGCGCTCTTTCGTTGGGGGCCACCATCGGGGTTATCTCAATTTTAATCAAGCAAGAATTCCTTCTCTTCATGGTCGCCGGAGTGTTTATTCTGGAAGCACTCTCTGTCCTCCTGCAAATTGTCTATTTCCGGATAACGGGAGGCAAGAGAATCCTCAAAATGGCTCCTCTCCACCATCACTTCGAGCTCATCGGTTGGTCTGAAGAGAAAATCGTCATACGATTCTGGATCATGGGCATCGTTTTTGCCCTTTTCAGTCTGGCTACCTTGAAGCTGAGGTAAGATGGACCTGGAGGAAATAAAAGTGTTGATCGTCGGCTTCGGAAGAACAGGGGAAGCACTCTGTAATTTCCTTCTTCAACACGGAGCCAAAGTGAAACTCAGCGAGAAAAAGACGCGGGAAGAACTCGGTCCCGCCATCACTGGCTGGGAGAAAAAGGGCGTTGCCATCGAAACAGGAACACACAACACAGAGTCCTTCACTGAGGCTGATTTGATCGTGCCCAGCCCTGGAGTGCCTCCCTGGATTCCAGAGCTTGATGCGGCAGCCAAAAAAGGAGTCAAGATCCTCTCGGAAATCGAGCTGGCCTATTTATTCTTGAAAGGAAGAATCGTGGGCATCACCGGTACCAACGGAAAATCCACTACAGCCACGTTAGCCCACAAAATCCTGAAAGAAGGAGGCCATCAAGCATTCCTCGCCGGGAACATCGGTACGCCTTTGATAAACTTTGTGGAAAATAGCCTGGACAACCATGTCTATGTCACAGAAGTCTCCAGCTTCCAGCTGAAGTTCATCGAACAGTTCAGAGCCGCTCTATCTGTCTTCCTCAATGTTTCTCCGGACCATCTCGATTGGCATCCTTCGTTCGACGATTATTACGAATCGAAAAAGAAACTCCTCTCCACTCAAGGAGACAATGATTCAACTATTCTCAATGAAGATGATCCGCTTATCTGGGACCTCAAAGAAGAAGGAAAAGCACAAGTGTACGCCTTCAGCCGGAAAACAGAGGTGGAGAGGGGATGTTTCCTTCGGGAAGACTGGCTCATTCTCAAAGACTCAGGAGAAGAAAAACTGATGAAAACTTCTGAGATTCCTCTTTTCGGAATCCATAACCTGGAGAATGTTATGGCCAGCGCTCTGGTGGGTCACATAATGGGCATTCCTGCGGCTCGAATACGAGAATCCATACAAGGCTTCCACGGTCTTGAGCACCGGCTGGAGAAAGTCACGACTATAGGAGAGATTGAATTTTACAACGACTCCAAGGCCACGAATGTGGATGCCTCACTTAAATCCATCCAGAGCTTCAACCAAAAAATCATCCTTCTATTGGGAGGGAAAGATAAGGGAGGTGATTTCAAAAAGCTCAGAGACCCGGTGGTTGAAAAAGTCAAAAAGGTCATCCTCATCGGCGAAGCCAGAGACAAGATTCGAAAAGCGCTGGAGGGGAGCGTTCCGATGGAAACAGTCTCCTCGTATAGAGAGGCGGTGAGAATGGGTTATTCTGAGGCCCAACCCGGTGAAGTTGTCCTTCTGGCCCCGGCTTGTACAAGCTTTGACATGTTCCAAAACTTTGAGGAAAGAGGAACCGTTTTCAAGAATGAAGTTTACGCACTGAAGAAGGATACAGAAAGAGAGTCAGGATAAAAACATGGAAATTTTCAGACCCTACGGATTCGACAAGACACTCTTCTTCTCCATTCTTATCTTGATGGGTTTAGGTTTGATCATGGTTTACAGTTCATCTGCGATTTTGGCCAGTGAGCAGTACCAGAACACATTCCACTTTTTTATCAACCAGAGCATCGTGGCTGGCATCGGTTTAGTCCTCATTTTTCTCATGCTTCCCATCAGAAAACAGTTCTACAACAATGCGTATTTTGTCTACGGGCTTCTGTTTCTCTCTCTCATCCTTCTAGTGCTGTGTCTTCTCATGCCAGCGCTGGCGAAGACAAACCGATGGGTTCAGTTTTTCGGTCTCCGGTTCCAGCCCTCGGAACTGGCAAAAATAAGTCTCATCCTCTTTTTTGCCCACTACTTTGACCGGAAAAAAGAAAGAATGAACGACTTCCGGACCCTCCTCTTTCCGTTGATCATCCTCATTCTCTTCATCCTGCTGATCATAAAGGAACCAGATTACGGCACAGCACTGCTGATTTTTCTCATCTGCTTGATCATGCTCTTCATCGGAGGAATGAATCTCAAATACTTCATGTTTCTTGGAATACCCACACTCGGCCTTTTCGCCTTTTATCTTTTTCAGGCTTCGTACAGGCTGGACAGGATTCTCGCCTTTCTCTCGCCCACCAAAGACCCTCAGGGTACAGGATTCCAGATAATTCAATCCAAGCTGGCTATTGGCGCGGGGGGTCTCTTCGGAGTCAGCTTCGGAGGAAGCACACAAAAACTATTCTTCCTCCCTTGTTCTCATACCGATTATATTTACGCCATAGTGGGAGAAGAGCTCGGCCTCATAGGAACAGTGACTATCCTCTTCCTCTTCCTGGTCTTTCTATGGAGAGGATTGGTCATTTCCAAAAGGGCACCCAATTTCTTCAGTCAAATCTGCGCCGCAGGACTCACCCTGGCTATCTTTGCTCAGGCCCTGCTGAACATCAGCATTGTGCTGGGCCTGGGTCCACCGACCGGAATACCGCTTCCTCTCATCAGCTATGGAAGGTCTTCTCTTCTCTGTACACTTTTTGGAATAGGCATCCTTCTCAATATTTCACAAAGAAAGAAAAACATCCCAAAAAAGAAATGAAGAAGAAAGAAATTATCATCAGCGGCGGAGGCACAGCCGGACATATTTACCCCGCTTTAGCTGTGGGGAATAAACTGAAAGAAAAAAATCCCCATCTTCAATTGACTTATGTCGGGACACACAGGGAACTGGAAAAGAATATAATGGAGTACCACAAGGTTGATTTTATCCCCTTAAAAATTGAAGGATTAAAGGGAAGAGGCCTAAAAACAATTAAGTCTCTTTTTCTACTCCCGTTTTCTTTTCTAAAATCTTTTTCCATACTGCGTCGAATAAAGCCAGACTTGGTAATCGGAGTGGGAGGATACAGCTCAGGGCCGATCGTTCTCCTTGCCTCCTTGAGAAAAATTCCCACTCTGATTCTTGAGCAAAATCTCTATCCAGGATTCACCAACAGAGTGCTGGTTCGTTGGGTCCAGAAAGCGGTCGTTGCTTTCAAGGGGTCTCTTCCCTACTTCAAAGGAAAAGGGATATTCATCGGCAATCCTGTGAGAGAGGAGTTTTACAGCCTTGTGCCCAAAGCCAGGAACGCAAAGCTCACCATTCTTATCTTCGGAGGAAGCCAGGGTTCTCATTTCCTGAACAAAGGGATATCCGCCTCTCTTCCACTCTTAAAAGAGGAAAAAGAGAACTTAAAAATCTTCCACCAAACCGGAGAGAAGGACCTAGATTGGGTCGAAGAGCACTATACCCAAAACGGATTTAAAGGAGTGACCGTGGCGCCTTATTTTCCTGATATGGCCAGTTATTTTCAAAAGTCCGATCTCATCGTCAGCCGCGCAGGAGCCTCGACCATTGCCGAGTTCATCGCCTCTCAAAAGGCATCTCTCCTGATCCCATTCTCCAAAGCCGCAGATAACCATCAGGTTCTCAATGCCAGAGAACTGGAAAAAATAAATGGAGCGGAGATTATCCTTGAAGAGGAATTCACTCCAGAGCTGTTCACAAAAAAGATCTTTCATTTCCTGCGGAACAAAGAAAATATTGACCAGATGGAAAATAATATCGCACAGATCAAAACAGAAAAAGTGACGGAAAAAATTACTGATCTCTGCTTTGAACTCATGGAAGCCAAACAAAAGGAATAAAAAGTGGGAAAACACGTCTACAGAAAAATCAATCATATTCACATGGTCGGCATCGGCGGCACAGGTATGAACGGTATCGCTGAAGTCCTTCTCAACATGGATTACAAAATCTCGGGAACAGATATCGCTAAGACCGAGGTGACACAGCGGCTTGCAGACCTTGGAGCCGAAGTTTCCATCGGCCATAAAGCGGACAAAGTTGAGGGAGCGGATGTGGTTGTCATATCCACGGCTATCAAAGAGGATAATGTCGAGGTTGAAGAAGCCCGGCGACGTAAAATACCGGTTATTCCCCGGGCAGAGATGCTGGCTGAGTTGATGCGTATGAAATACGGAATCGCAGTGGCAGGCTCACACGGCAAAACATCCACGACCTCCATGATCGCGCAAGTGCTCGAATCGGCAGGCTTTGATCCCACTATCGTCGTCGGCGGCCGCTTGAACACTGTCGGCGCCCATGGAAAATTGGGTAAAGGCGATTTTATCGTGGCCGAAGCGGATGAAAGTGACCGTTCTTTCCTCTACTTATCGCCTTTTATCGCTGTCCTCACAAACCTGGATGACGAGCATCTCGACCAGTACCAGACGGTCGATGAAATCAAAAAAACGTTTATCAATTTTGCGCTCAAAGTCCCTTTCTACTGCCCAGTGATTCTTTGCCTTGATGATCCCAATCTCCAGGCCCTGATTCCTTCTCTCGGCAGAAGAATCATCAGCTACGGATTCTCCACTCAAGCCGACATATTTGCCAGAGACATGCAGTTCGAGAAATTCTCGAGCACTTCGACTCTTTACTGGAAGGAAAAGAAATTCGGTAAACTCAGGCTTAACGTGCCGGGCACTCACAATATTCACAACGCCATGGCCGCCGTGGCTACCGGGCTGGACCTTGATATACCTCCCGAAACAATCCTGGAAGCACTGGAACTCTATTCCGGCGCTGGACGCCGCTTTGAATTGAAGAAAGAAATCAACGATATCATGATCATCGAAGATTACGCCCATCATCCGACTGAAATTAAAGCCACTCTCGAGGCAACCAAGAGAGGCTGGAAACGCCGAACGATCGCTGTTTTTCAGCCGCACCGCTACAGCCGTCTCTCTGTTCTGATGAAAAGCTTTGCCACCTCGTTTAATCAGGCAGATATTCTCATCATCGCAGAAATATATCCGGCAGGAGAAACGCCGATTGCTGGAGTCTCCGGACAAGTCCTGTATGAGGAAATTATGCAACTCGGACACAAAAACGTGTATTTTGAACCTGACATGAAAAAAATCGCTCCTCTTGTCGGGAAAATCGCCCAACCTGAGGATATACTATTAATCATGGGAGCCGGAGACATTTACCTGACTATCCCCGATATCGCGAAAGCATTGGAGTCCAAAGGATAAAAATGGCTTATAACCTCAACTCGACCATGCGGCACAGATCACATGCCTATGTTTCCGAACCGATGCAGTTCCAGCGTGGAAGAGGGAAAATCAAGAGGAAAAAAATCCAGAAGAAGCTCCGGTTGAGATTCATGCATATCCTTTTCATCTTCATTCTTCTTGGTGGGATATTCTACTCCGTGCAGCGAGCGTACCTCTTCCTGATTTCCTGGGATAAACTGGACATTCAAAATGTGGAAATCGTGTCCCGAATGCCTGATATCGAAGAAGAAATTCATCAATTCCTGGAAGGGAAACGTCTCGGCAACATCCTTCTTCTGGACATCAGTCTCCTCCAGGAAAAGCTCACAGCGCACAGATGGATTAAAGAGGTCCGTGTGAGGAAAATTCTCCCCTCTACTCTTAAAATAGAAATAAAAGAGAGGACTCCCGCCGCTCTGTTGAAACAAGACTATATCTATATGATCGACGAGGATGGAGTCTTTCTTGAGAAAATTGGACAAGGAGAAAAAGTGAATCTTCCCCTCCTTATCGATTCGAATAAATTCCAAAGGGATTACAAGGAAAAATTAAATTTGGCTTGGGAATGTCTCCGCAGCTTATCTCCATCAGAGAAAGAACAGCTTGAAGTCCTTGACTTAACTGAATACGAAAACGTTGTTGTCCAGCTCAAAGCAAATCAGACGAAGCTCATCATGGGCCATGACCGATTTCAGGAGAAACTCAGATTATACAACAGGTTTCAAACGAGACTGAAAAAGTATGGAGCTCTTGAGTACATCGACCTCCGCATTCATGACAGACTGTACATCAAACCCAAGAGTCCCTTCTTTAAAAACCAACTCACTCCCCAAGCCGGCAAGGAGGCTTTCTGATGCCGAAAAACAGCTATATAGTCGGATTGGATATCGGAACAAAAAAAGTAGCCGCTATTATCGGTGAAATCGGAGAGGACAGTAAAATCGAGATCATCGGTGTGGGAGCAGCCGAGTCCCGAGGATTGAGAAAAGGAGTCGTGGTTAATCTCGAAGCCACCGTCAGCGCGATCAAAAAAGCCCAGGAAGAAGCAGAGCTCATGGCCGGATATGAAATCGACCGCGCCTTCGTCGGAATATCCGGGGCACACATAAAAAGCTTCAACAGCAGAGGAGTGATCGCTGTTTCCGGAAAAAATAGAGAAATCACCCGAGAGGACATCAAACGCGTCATCGACCAATCCAAGGCTGTATCCATCCCTCCGGATAGAGAAATCATACATATTATTCCTCAAGAATTTGTGGTCGATGACCAGGATGGGATCAAAGACCCTCTCGGCATGAGCGGAATCAAACTCGAAGTCAATGTGCATATCATCACAAGTGCCACGACTTCAGTCCAAAACCTGAGGACATGCGTCGGGCGGGCGGGTATTGAAGTGGAGCAAATCGTCCTCAATCAGATAGCCGCCAGCGAGGCCACTCTCACTCACGACGAAATGGAGCTCGGTGTGGGCATGATCGATATAGGAGGCGGAACAACCGAAATTGCCATTTTCGAACGAGGAAGCCTATGGTACACCTCCATCATTCCCATCGGAGGAGACAACTTCACGAATGATATCGCTGTTGGCCTCAGGACTCCCATCCCAGAAGGGAAAAAAATCAAGAAAAAATTCGGCTGTGTATCCAGCACTTTGCTGGATGAACAGGAAACAATCGAGGTTCCATCGGTCGGGAGGGGGAAGAAACCCCGGATACTCTCCAGACAGCTCCTGGCTGATATCATCCAGCCAAGAGCTGAAGAAATCTTCCGCTTAGTGGATAACGACGTTAAAAGGATGGGGTATGAAAAATCACTGAATTCCGGAGTTGTCCTCACAGGCGGCACCGCACTCCTCGAAGGCTTGGAGGAAGTTGCGGAAGAAATCTTCGATCTGCCAGTCAGACGTGGTGATCCCAGTGGTGTGGGCGGATTGGTTGACAGAGTCAACACTCCAGACTACGCCACTTCAGTCGGCCTTCTTCTTTATGGATTCACGCAATGGAAAGAAAAAGGCCTATCCAAAGATAGGAAAGGAAGCCTTTGGGCCAAGATCAAAGAGTGGCTCAAGGAAGCATAGGAGGAAAAAATGACAGAAGAAATGAAAAACAAACTAAAATTTCATCTGGTCGAGGAACGCTTCGGCGCCAAAATCAAAG
>CAYFVQ010000305.1:0-2070 GCA_964346585.1 uncultured Eubacteriales bacterium
ACCTCAGCAAAATCATCCTCTCCTGGATCGTGGAGAATATTCCATTTCTTTTCTTGAATATCCAGTGAGAAAGCTTTAGGGGGAGAGGCGGCGCTCGAGCCGATATAAACGGCCAGGGGCTTTTTATCCGTGATGTCGATCTGATGGATGACTTCGACTCCACAGTCAATGTAAGAAAATTCCTTTTTATTCAGGTCGTACCTGTAGAGGTGGCGATAGGAGCGGTCTGTGGATGTGAAATAGATACATTTCTCTGTGCGGCTCCAGAATCCCCGGCCTATGGAAGGAGCAAAAAGCTTCGAGATTGGCCTGGCGTTTCTGGTTTCAGTGTTGAATATATATGCCTGGGTATCGTATTCGTTGGGAATGCTTCCTTTCGGGACGTTTATACCGATCGGGCCGAATGTGGAGGGGCCTCCGGTGACAAGAAGCTCTTTTCCATCCGGTCCCCACTGGGCGCTATTGAACCACTTTCCTTCCCACAGCTTCTTTGCTTCGAGCGTGGAAAGTTCAAGAGTGTAAAGCTCTGTTTTTGAGTAAGGCCGCTGGGAATGATCAACCATGGAGCGTGTGAAAATAAGGCTTTTTCCGTCCGGGCTGATGCTGTTCAGGGAGGTCGCGAGCTCTCCGGCTGTCAGCCTCTGCCGCACTCCATCGGGCACGGTCAGTTTATACAGATAACTGCGATCCCTCCACCACGGCTGGCGGTCCGCCATGTTCTGCAGCCTTTTCACTCCTTTCCTGTCCGGGCTTCCTTTTTCTGTGACCGAGTAGATGATGAAGCTTCCGTCAGGACTCCAGACATGATTCCCGAGCTCCTGGATGTCTTTGAGGATGGGAAACGAGGTCCCGGCATCGAGGTTCACAATCCATATGGTTGAACCAGAATTGCTCCGACTCGTGTAGGAGAATATCTTTCCGGATGGCGCCCAGTTCGCACTGGATATCGACATGCCGCCGCGGAAGGTGTGAAGCAGCCGGCCTTCTGTGAGCTGGTAGATTTCAAGCCAGGATTCTGAGTTGTCACTCGAAGGAAGAGTCTGTCTTTTGGAGAGCGCGGCAAGTGTTCCGTCAGAAGAGATGGATACGCCTGTGAGCTTTGGACCATCGAGAAGATGTTTGATGGTCATTTTTTCCTCAGGGCTAGAGGTGAAGGAAAGAGAAGGAGAATCATAGATTTTGTTATACGAGAGAGTCGCCTCTACCGTCCAAGCAGACTCAGTTTCCGGGTCATAGACAGTCTTAACCAGGATTAGATGCTTGCCGGTTTCAAGCACAATATTGCCTGAAGCGAATTTTCCTTTTTGCGTATCTTCTCCTTCTTCGTTCTTCTCGGAACTGACTTTCTTGAACTCGGACCTTCCATCCAGGTAGACCTTGAGCAGCTGAGGGCTCGTTACTGTGAACTTGGCTGTTGTCCACCGCGCCACCTCGATATAAACTCCAAGGTAGGCTGTGGCGGGAATACTCTCATTCCAGGAGAGTTCGATTCCTTTTTTTCCGGCCTTTATTTCTTTCCATTGAGCCTGGCTTCCGTCGTGCAGACTGAAGGATGCGCCGGCTCTGGGCTTGAGACGAGATGTCTCGACCTCTTTAAAATCGAGCAACTCTTCCAGGGGATATCCCTTTTTTTCATCTTCATGGAATGTGGGCAGCGGTGAAGGGAAAGGGCTGAGTATGAGCCATGAGGTGATGGATCGCTCAATTTCTTTTTGGCTGGCTTCCTGAGTTTGTAGGGAAGCCGGTATTATGATGATAAGCAGCAGCAAGATTGCGGCTGCGGAAATGAGGATTTTTTTTCTTTTCATCTTCTCTCCTTGTATCAATGCGGATGGTCGCATCTGAAGATTGCGAATAAGGGAAGTTTTTTCGGCTGGTTTGTTTTTTGTTCCGACAATTTCAGTCTTATTATCTGAATTTATAATTTAAAGAATCAAGTGTACGACTTTATATTCTAAGCGCAATTTGAAGAATATTTCAATATGAAATATTTGGCCAGAAAGTGCTGTGTGAGATTAAGAGTTTTTGAGAAGGCTGTATAGATTTTGAGAAATCAATAGATATTTTGAC
>CAYFVQ010000306.1:0-49033 GCA_964346585.1 uncultured Eubacteriales bacterium
GAGACGTTCGACTAGATCCAGGCACATTGTGTGAGAGATGATCTTGTCAGTCGGTACGATGTCTTTGTCTTCAGGAGGGCTTAGGGACTCTTTTTTCCTTCCCTGATTTTTTATGAGGACAGAGAGAGATTCTTCTTTTTCCAGCTCTTTGAATTTGATTCTCAAGGTGATTGTTTTGAGTTTCGGATAGCTGAAGGGTTGGACAATCTCCTGCCTGAGAAGCCCTCTGAAGGAATCGAGGAGGTCGATGAGAATCATGTATTCGGCTTCTTTATCGAATTCGACATCTATGAACAGGTTTTCGATTCTTTCCTCTTTTCCGTTGTAGATTAATGTGGGAACCCGAAGTGTTTTCGTTTTGATCGAAGGGAAGGCAATCTTTTTTGTATAGGGGTCTCTGCCTTTTTCCTCCCATTTAACCACGACTTGAGGAGACCGGGCCTGCCAGTCTTCAAAGGTGAACTTCACCTTTCCTTTTCCTCCTTCTGATGAGGGATGGATCAGCGGGAAGATATTCCCTGGTGCCGAATAACGGGAGGTGTCTTCAAGAGCCTCTTTTTCCTCTATCTCTACCTCTGTAATTCCCCTTAGAAAGTCGAGGGTGTCAAAATAGATTTCATCATGCATGGCTTCCAGACTGCTTATGATTTCTTCATCCGTACCCAACCTATAGTCCGGTTCGCTGAACCACATCTCTGCCAGGAGCCTTTTAAAGTAAGGCTGTTTGGCGAATGTCGGTTCATTCCCGGTTTTCTTCATCACATAGGAATAGACAGAAGGAAGAATCTCATCCTGGAAATAGTCCCAGAATCTTTCGAGGTCGGTTTTGATAGAAGTATCCACTAATATCTCTTCGCCTCTTTCGATTTTGAGCCAGCCAGTGGTCAGTTTCACTGTTCCCCATTCGGGGAGAACTCTCAGGAATTGTGCCTCTCGAATGCGAGGAGAAAAGCTCTTTCGAAAGCTTTCTTTGTTTTTTTCGTTGAAGGCCAGAACCTCGTAAATGGGTTCTGCATCGTTTTTCATTTCGAATTCGATCCTCTCTAGAGGAAGGTTGATTTCTTGAGAAAGGACATCATCAACAGGGTAGAGCTCCTGCAGCCATCTGGAGGGCTCGGCGTAGAATCTTTTGAGTTCCTTCAGGTTTTCCCTTTCTTCTTTGAACCGAATGATCAGGCGGCTCACTTCTTTTTCCCTAAGAGAGGGGAGGATTTCCTCAAGAATCCAGAAAAAGCCCTGTTTATACGCGGAAGAGACTTTGACTTCGAATTCATGGATATTGTTCTGTTTGAGAAGACCTTGGACCTGGTTTTTTAGTCTGTTCCGTATTTCTGGCGACTCGCTTACTCCCAGGTTTATTTTCACCGGAAGCTCTGATCCTTGGATTTTTCCGATGCACTCCTGGATTAAATTCAGCCCTTCATCTCCCTCCCAGGGGAATTCCTTCTCTTTTTCAAAGATTGTTTTTCCTTCCTTGAGCTCGAAGCTTTTAATTTCCAGATTGCCTGTATGAAGGACTTCTTCGAAGAGTTTTCTCGTGTTTTCTTCGAATGCAGAGTTTTTTTGAGGAAGATAAAGCTCAACAGTGAAGGATTCGAACTCTCTCCCTCGGATTTCCTCCACGACTGTCTTCAGCTTCTGGATGAAATAAGCCTCGGCACTTCCTTTTTCGCCCTTGAAGAATTTCTCTATGTCCGAAGACACATCAGTGATTCGGGGATGGCCGGCTGAGTACTCATCGAGATAGGGAAACACCAGGCTCAGATAAGAAAGGGTTTTGTTGAGTCCGGCTTTATCGTCGGCCGCTATGGCCAGTGCATTCGACTTGTTAAAGGCCTGAAAAACGATCTTCGCCATTCCCCAGCTTTCTTCCAGGTCGGGCATCTTTAGTTTTCCTTTTTTGATGAGTTCTTCGTTCAAACTGTTTTTTTGTCCGATGAGTATGGGAGCCTTCAAAGATTTTCTTTCTTCGATTTCTTTATCCAGGTAAGTGAGAGGAAAAGCGGCTCCGGCTGTGTCCAAGACCAGCCTCGAAGCGAATGGGATTGCGCCCAGGATCTCAATGTCATGGGGAAGAATAAGGGATGTATCGATGGTATCCATGATTCGGTCATTATCACTGTCGGAATAAAATCCTTTGGAAGAAAACAGCTCGAGGAGGTCAAAATCTTTTCCAGAGATCCGTACTCTGGAGGGTGTCTTGTGGGAGGGTGTCAGCATCCTCTTCGGAAATCCCATCCGAAGGAGATGCACTTCAGACATTTCATCCTTGTGATGGAGCGTAAAAGTTATCTGTCTGCATCCGGGATAAGTGAGGATGTCTGTGTTTTGCCCCTTCAAATGCCGAAGATGGAGAGACTCAAGGGCTTGAAGGGTTTTTTCCTTCTGTTGTTTGTCGGAAAAATGGATTTCGACAGTCAAATCTTTGATTTCACCTGAATTGAACCTTAACTTTTTGAGAGGCTGAGGAACGTGTTCGACTTCCGGAAAATCGTATAAAGCAGATTTGAATATGATTTTTTCCGGTTTCACTCCGGTTTTATCAAGCAAACGGAGCAAATCTTTCTCCAACGAGAAGTAGGTGGCTCCTTGTTCGCGTCCCCAGATATCCCAGAAATAGGGCCAACGGAGGAAAAAAGACCGCCCTGTCGCCAGAAGCGCCTTCTCAGAGCCGGCAGTGAGCACCAAAAAGTGTTTATCCTTATAGGAAAGAAGAGAGACTAAACCCTGGCTGGGTTCGAGGGAGGGATAGTCAAGCTTCCCGGCTTTTTTCATTTTTTTGATCCACTTCAAGTTGGGTCCGATGAGCACAGGATTTTCCAGGTTCAGTATGTCTTTGACCTCTGATTCCTTTTTGACGAGAGAGAAATCAACGACTAGACTTTCCAGGTTGGCTCTTGCCGCAATATCACCTGCCGCAGCAATCTCGTAAGCATTGGGAGTGTCCGGAAGGATGATGTTGAGGATGACTTTATCTCCGAGGTTATCTTTATCCTGGTCTCTGATGCTCTTCCCCAGATGGAATATCTCTGAGAGGCTGGTTATTTCTGCGGATACGCACTGAGTGAGGAAGAGGATCAGAATCAAAAAGAATAGACTTTTTTTTCTCATGTGTTCTCCTTTTTGTCCCGTTTATTCTCGGTTTTCCCCTCAATTTTGATGGTTCTCTCTGGACAAGTCAATAGAAATAAGACCGGATTTCGGGTTTGGCCTGATCTGAATTTAGGGGTGAAGGACACCATTCCGGTCACCTGGCACCAGTTCTGATAAAGCCCGACCCCGGTCTGCATCAATGAAAATCGGATCAGGGGAGTCCAATCGAACCGAAAAAGCAGGGTTGGGAAGGTCTTGACTTTTATCTACTATTACTATAAAATTAATAGGAAATTATATGGTTCTGATGAATACTATATATTGTATGATTTTAATATTGAGGTAGAATATATTGATTTATTTCTTGACAATTTGACTCATTTTTTTCTATAATCCCCTCAAAGGAAGCGTCAGCAATGAAGACCGTCTCTATTAAAGCCGCCAAGTATATGTTTATAGTCTCTCTCTCTCTCGTGATTTTTGGCTGGGCGTCTGTTGAATTCGGGAAGGACGAGACTTTTTTTCATGGTTATCCGATCGAAAAGCCCATAATCAAGATAGGACTGGGTGTCAATTTAAGCCTCATCCAGATTCAGTCCTCTTCCGGGATGAAGATTTACGAAGTTAATCCGAACTACAGGCTCATCGCTGAAGATGTGGCTGATGTTCAAGTCAAAGGGAGCCGCGAGAAACTCACTGAAAAGTTTCTGATTCAGGTTGCCCAGACAAGAGACCGGGAAGAAGCTGAGGAGTTGGCTCAGAAATTAAGAATAGAGGTTGATGGCAAGGTTTCCGTGACAGAGAATACTGAAGGGGAGATCTCGGGACTTTTTCAGGTGAAAATTGGAGATTTTTTAACCCGAGACGATGCCTTGAGTTTTGTAAAAAAACTCAACCGGATGGGATTTCAAGATACCTGGATACTTCGAGAAGAGGTGACGAAAGAAGAATCCAAACCTCTCTGGATTCTTGTCAATGACGAGCTGAAGAGTCTCAGCGATGATACTGTTTTGTATTTCATTCCCAGTCAACCGCAGAGTTATCTCTCTTTTAAAGGAAGGGATTACCGGGGCATCTTTGTTCTCAGAGCCACTCACAGAGGTATTGTTTTGATCAATATCTTGAACCTCGAGGATTATTTGAAAAGTGTGGTCCCGAGTGAGCTTTCTCCGTTCACCTACAACGAGCTCGAAGCTCACAAGGCCCAGGCTGTCGCGGCCAGGACCTATGCCTTCCGGAACTTAGGGAAATACAAAGAGTTGGATTTTGACCTTGATGATACGCCGAGGTCTCAGTATTACAAAGGAATGGGGGCTGAACATCCGTTGAGCACTGAGGCAGTGGAGTTGACTCGAGGAGAGGTGGCTCGTTATAGAGGTCGATTGATCGATGCGCTTTACACAAGCACATGTGGTGGAATGACTGAAAATGTAGAAAACATCTTTGTTGAGGGCCCAGTGCTCCCGTATTTGAGAAGCCAGAAATGTATTTATGAAAACCAGAATGAATGGCTGATGAAGAGTCAGAATACACTTCAGCCAGTCTTCATGAACGGAAAGAATATCAGTCCTGAGGTTGCATGTTTGATCAGCCTTGATGTGATTAGCCTGGAAAAGGAGCTTCGCTTCGAGCAACCGGCGACTTTTGACAATGCGGTGAACTGGATCAAGAATGCCGCCTCATTATTGGGAAAGAATAACGATCAATTTAACCCAGATTCTTCTCCTTTGAATTTCATGACGCTAGCCCGATTGATCGTGGATGGTTTCGATTGGCAGAACAGAGTGACGAATTTGATGTTGGAGAGTGAGAAGGTCTTCATCATGAGGAATTTTGAAGGATTGAACGAGGAAGAGAGGGGTTTTTTGGCTTATCTTCTTCAAACTGGTATATTTCCTCCCCGCAGCGATTTAATCGATCCCGAAAGAATCCTGACTCGGGCAGAACTGGCGTATTACCTGGCTAAGGTGATGAACAGTTATCCGGATTTTGGGACTCAAGGGATATTCAAAGCTCTCCAGGACGATAAGGTTGAATTTCTGCAGGAGAGAAAAATAAAACATCTTGTTCTTTCACCAGACTTTTTTCTGATTAAAAATAACGGAGGAGATCCCTCATTGGCTTCCCATGTCTATCTCTTAGGAGGGGAAAAACTGAAGTTTTTTGAAAAAGATGGAGAGATTCGGCAAGTGGAGATAGAGAATCCGACTCATACAAATATCCTTGACCGGAGCTCGCTCTTCCACCGTTGGCACAGAAGAATAACACGGGAGGCATTGGAGAGAAGGATCAATCGATATTATCCTATTGGAGAGCTGGTGGATTTGATCCCACAAAAAAGAGGAGCATCCAAGCGGGTTGTGGAGATTTCCATCGTTGGCAAAGAGTCTCAAGCTGTCGCCAGAGGCCTGAGGATTAGAAGGGTTTTGGGCCTCAGTGAGACGCTTTTTGTCATTGATAGGGAATATGATCAAGATGGAGGAATCACACATTTTACGTTTTTCGGAAAAGGATTGGGACATGGTGTTGGATTGTGCCAGGTGGGAGCCTTCGGGATGGCCTCGTCAGGTGCAGATTACAAGAAGATATTGCAAAAGTATTATCATGGTATTAAAATTGTCAAATCTTATTAATGAGTAATGAGGAGTTGAGGAGTGGAAAAAGAAAGCTTGAAAGAAAACCTGATAAAAATTGTTAAGGAAAAGTCATTATTGACCAATGTCCAGAGAGTCCTGACATCCGGGAGAACGAGTAATTACTACATCGACGCCAAGATGACCACTCTTGATCCAGAGGGTGCCGCCCTGATTGCCCGCTTAATCCTGGATGTGCTCAAGTCCTATGACATCGATGCCATCGGAGGTTACACTCTGGGAGCCGACCCTATTGTCAGTACTGTAGCTGCCTTTAGCGCTGAGACTGAGCGGCCTCTACCCGCCTTCATCGTCCGCAAGGAGCCGAAGAAGCATGGAGAGCGGAAGATGATCGAAGGACCTTTCCAGAAAGGCTGGAAGGTGGCAGTGGTGGATGATGTCGTGACCTCTGGCGGTTCAACGCTCAAAGCCTGCCAGGCCGTTGAAGAAGAAGGCGGAGAAGTTGCTCTCACTCTAACGCTGGTTGACCGTTTGGAGGGAGGAAGGGAAAACCTGGAAAAGAAAGGCTATGAGTTTGTTTCTCTTCTAACCCGGGATGACCTTTTGGGCAAGGATTAATCATTCACTTCAATCTGATTAAGCAGGATTTTTAAAGTCAAAAAAACTCTGATTAAGAGCAGAACCGCATTTATGGAATCAGATCTTATCAGAATTTTAAGATACAAGGCTTGAATCAAATCAACTGGCATCAACTCTGATAAACCCTGACTCCAATGATTAAAGTTTTAAGGACCTCACCTCTTTTATTTACTTGATTCATTTGCTTTTTCATATTTTTTCGCATAAAATTTCTTAACTTTAAACACGGAAACTAGGACGTGGCGGAAAAGATAAAAAAAATCAGGCTGGGGATAGCTTTCATTCCTGTTGTTTTTTTGGTCATCGCCTTGTCGGTAACCATCGGCATTTTTAAACTCTCTCCTCACATTCCCTTGATTGCGGCAGCGGCCGTGGCGGCGGGCGTGGCCGTCATCCATAAACATCCCTGGAAAGAGATTCAGGAGGGGATGGTTCATGGCATCACATTGGCCATGAGCGCCATTCTGATTCTGATGGTTGTTGGAACGATGATCGGCACCTGGATCCACGGTGGCGTTGTTCCCTCGATGATTTTTTATGGATTAAAGGTTCTATCCCCAGGCATTTTTCTCATAGCTACACTGGTCATTTGTTCAATCGTATCTTTGGGGACCGGCTCTTCCTGGTCAACAGCCGGAACTGTGGGCGTGGCTCTCGTCGGTGTTGGACAGGGTTTGGGGATTCCGGTAGCGATGGTTGCCGGTGCGATTATTTCAGGAGCCTACTTCGGGGATAAGATGTCGCCCCTTTCAGACACGACAAACCTGGCTCCGGCCGTGGCCGGGACAGATTTGTTCTCGCACATCAGGCACATGGTCTACACCACGGCTCCGGGGTACGTTCTCTGTATCATCCTTTATGGATTGATCGGAACGAGATTTGCCGGTGGAGTCCTTGAAGCTGGAAAAGTGGAGACGATTCTCACCACCATAAAATCGAATTTTTTCGTGCATCCCATACTCTTGCTGCCTCCTCTGCTTGTGATTGTGATGGTTGTCAAGAAGGTACCGCCTCTCCCTGCTTTATTGGCTGGAACGCTCCTTGGCGGGATTTTTGCCATGATCACTCAATCCAGTTCTCTGGCTGAGGTCATCAGCGCGGCTCACTCCGGATTTGTTTCTCAGACCGGAGTGGAAATGGTGGATGAATTGCTGACCAGGGGAGGGCTCCAAAGCATGATGGATACAGTGGCATTGATCATCTGCGCGCTTTCCTTCGGCGGTATAATGGAAAAAACAGGGATGCTGGAGGTTTTAGCCCGAGCCTTTCTCAAGAGAGTGAGAAGGACAGGCTCTCTGGTTACAACGACGATATTCAGTTCCATCGGGATGAATGCCATTGCTTCGGACCAATACATGGCGATCGTCATCCCGGGGAGGATGTACAAAAACGCCTTTGACTCCCAAAGGCTCCACCCGAAAAACCTGTCCCGCTGTTTGGAAGATGCTGGAACTCTTACCTCTCCACTCATTCCTTGGAACAGCTGTGGCGCTTTCATGCATGCCACCTTAGGCGTCAATCCTCTTCTGTACCTGCCTTATGCTTTTTTGAATCTGGCCAATCCTGTTGTCTCCATCTTTTACGGCTACACTGGGATCACCATGGAAAAGGTCGAAGAAGAGGAATAGCCCATCTCTTGAATATTCTGATTCCCACAAAAAAAAGGAACAGGCTTCTTTTATATGAAAAAGCTGCCTGTCCCCTTTTAATTCATATAGGAATCGGGGTCAGGCCTTATCAGGATTTCAAGATACGGAACTTGATTTCTATTACCTGGCAACAACTTTAACAAGGCCTGACCCCAATAATGAGCGACATTCGCTCAAAGATTCTGGTCTGTGTGCTCTCTTCTAAGAAATGACGTTGTACTTCTTTCCGATCTTGGTGAAGGCCTCTATGGCTCTGTCCAGATGGTGTCTGTCATGGGCGGCGGAGAGTTGCACTCTGATTCTGGACTGTCCTTTAGGAACAACAGGATAATAGAATCCGATGACATAGATACCTTCCTCGAGGAGGTCGCGGGCCATGTCTTGTGAAAGCTTAGCGTCGTTCTCGAACTTACCGAGCATGATCGGAACGATCGGATGGACACCGGGTGTGATGTCAAAACCCGCTTCTATCATTTTTTCCCGAAAGTATTTTGTGTTTTCCTCCAGCTTGTCCCGCAATTCCGTGGTTTCAGAAAGCAGGTCAAAAACTGCGATGGAGGCGCCGACAACGACCGGGGCCAGCGTGTTGCTGAACAGGTAGGGTCGCGCGCGCTGTCTGTAGAGTTCGATGAGTTCTCTTCTTCCGGAGATAAAACCACCGGAAGCTCCTCCGAGGGCCTTTCCGAGCGTGCCGGTGATGATGTCAATTTTACCCATCACTCCTCGGTATTCCGGAGTGCCTCTTCCTGTCTCTCCGATAAATCCGGTGGAATGGGCATCATCGATCATGACCATGGCGTCGTACTTTTCTGCCAGGGCACAGATTTCATCCAGCTTGGCGATATCCCCGTCCATAGAAAACACGCCGTCTGTCGCGACTAGACGGTAACGCAAATTCTGGGTTTCCTTTAATTTTTCTTCGAGGTCAGCCATGTCCGCGTGTTTGTAGATGTATCTCTGGGCTTTGCATAGCCGGATTCCGTCGATAATCGAGGCATGATTGAGCTGGTCGGTGATGATTGCGTCTTCGGCTCCGATGAGGGGTTCGAAAACTCCGCCGTTGGCGTCGAAGCAGGCAACGAAGAGAATCGTGTCCTCTGTCTGAAGGAATTTGGATATTTTTTCTTCCAGGATCTTGTGGATGTCCTGGGTTCCGCAGATGAACCGGACTGAACTCATACCGAATCCCCATTCGTCAAGGGCCTTATGGGCCGCTTCTATGACCTTGGGATGGCTCGATAGGCCCAAATAGTTATTGGCGCAGAAGTTCAGAACTTCTTTTCCACCCTTCACTTCGATCTCTGCTCCCTGGGGAGTCATGATGACTCTTTCGTCTTTGAACAGACCCGCATCGCGAATGGATTGGATTTCGTTTGTTAAATCATCCTTAACTTTACCGTACATGAAAAACCTCCTTTTTGAAGTCCAAACTATACCAAAAATCAAGAAGCAGGTCTATATTTTTTGAATTTTTTCGGATGATTCGTTGGATTTTACTCTTTATTTTTTCCTTGTTATAATCTTGGCCATGGGAAACGAGGAGAATTATTACACCGAGACGTACACTGAGAACGTCATCCGGCGCTTCAAGATCGACGAATTGTACTTTAGAGGAAAGACAGATCATCAGTATGTCGAGTGCTTCTCCAATCAGTATCTCGGCAAGGTTCTCTTTCTGGATGAGAAGATACAATCCGCCCAGGTCGATGAGTATATATACCACGAATCTCTTGTTCACCCCGCACTCGTCACTCATCCTTCCCCCCGGAAAGTCCTGATTCTTGGAGGAGGAGAAGGCGCGACATTAAGAGAAGTGCTCAAGCACGGCACAGTCGAGAAAGCCACCATGGTGGATATCGACAAAAAACTAGTCGAACTGTGTCAGGAATATTTACCCGAGTGGTCTGATGGGGCTTTTTCGAGCCCAAAGGCTGATCTGATCTACGGGGATGCCCGGCAGTTTGTAGAAAAGACACAACAAAAATATGATGTCATCATTTCAGACCTCACCGAGCCTTTAGAGAAAGGCCCGTCTCTCTACCTCTTCACCGAAGAGTTTTTCACCAGAATTTTTGAAATCTTGGAGGAGAATGGGCTGTTTGTCCTGCAAGCTGGGAGCACTGATCCTTTTTACGATCAATTTTACTGCTCTCTGGTTAAGACCTTGGAGAGAGTTTTTCCTCTGGTTCGGCCGTACTGGACCTTTGTTCTTTCTTTTGGTTTGCCCTGGGGTTTTATCCTGGCCTCGAGGTCAGAGGATCCTTTGAAACTCGCAGAAGATCAGATTTCGGCAATAATTCGCAGTCGAAAGATCAAAAAACTCAAATTCTATCATCCCGGCCTTCACCGTGGGTATTTTGCCTTGCCTCTTTATTTAATGGAGGATTTAAAAGAAGGAAAGATCCTAACGGATAAAAAACCTTACATCTGGAAATTATGACTCTGAAGAAAAATACGGACAGAGAAAAAACTTTGGAGAGAAGAGAATACCACACTTCTTCGAACGGACTCTTCTTCGAAGTTAAAAATAGGCTCTTTAAACAGGAATCTCTGTATCAAAGGATAGAGGTTTTCGAAAACGAACATTTTGGAAGAGTGCTGCTCTTGGATGATCTGGTTCAGACAACCGAAAAAGATGAGTTTTTTTACCATGAGATGCTTGTTCATCCGGCGTTTCTCGTCCTTCCCTCCGCTCACCATCTGCTCGTTATCGGTGGGGGAGATGGAGGTGCGCTTAAAGAAATCCTTCGTTATCCAGTCGAATCAGTCTGCCTGGTGGAAATAGACCCGCTGGTCATTGAGGTGTCCCAGGAATATTTTCCCTGGCTTTCAGCTTGCTTGAAAGATAGAAGGACCGAGTTAGTCATTTCTGATGGGAGGGAGTTCATACAGAAGACAAACAGAAAATTCGATATCATTTGTATTGACTCTTCAGACCCAGTGGGCCCTTCTGCCTGGCTGCACGAAAAGGATTTTTTCAGCCGATTGAAAGAATGTCTCTGCGACGAGGGCATTATCGTTGCCCAGGCTGGCTCGCCTTTTTATCGAATGGATTTGATCAAGAAGAAAAACGATTTCCTGAAGTCACTCTTTAAAATCGTGAGCTTCTACATGAGCCCGGTTCCCACTTATCCTGGAGGGAGCTGGGCCTTTGTCTATCTCTCGGATCGAGTCCAGCCCTTAAAAATAAAGGGAAGTCCTCCGGCGGGGCTTCGCTATTTCAATCCGGATATCCACCGGGCTGCGTTTTCCCTGCCTGAATTTTTTAAGAACAAACTGGATGAGTCAGGTCATGATAAAGCCAGGATGTGAGTGAGAGATTCAACGAAGTCGAGCCTCTTGCGGAGTGCATTCGGTAAACAAAATCAAAAAAAGTGGAGACTGACTCTTGCGCTTCCTGAGACGATCCAGTCGTCTCCACAATCACTCTTTTCGGTTATTATCAGGATGGTGGTATTTCCGCTGTCGCTTTAGTAATCCAGCTTTCCCTCAGCGTGGCGTTTACCCAGGACGGTGAGCATATCCTCGCTCATCTTGGCCAGATCGAAATCCGGTTCCCAACCCCACTCTTCTCGGGCGGCTGAGTCATCGATGGAATTCGGCCAGGAGTCAGCGATTTCCTGCCTGAAGTCAGGCTCGTACTCGACGGTGAATTCGGGAATGTGTTTTTTGATCTCTGCAGCCAGTTCGCCGGCAGAGAAGCTCATGGCCGTGACGTTGAAGTCTGAGTGGTGAATGAGTTTGGAGAAATCCGCTTCCATCAGGTCAAAGGTGGCCTTGAGGCAGTCGGGCATGTACATCATCGGTAGCCGGGTGTCTTCCTTGAGAAAGCAGGTGTATTTTTTGTTTTTGATGGCTTCATAGTAAATTTCCACGGCATAGTCGGTCGTTCCTCCTCCAGGAAGCGTTTCGTTGCTGATGATGCCGGGATACCGGCAGCCGCGAATATCCACGTTAAAGCGCTTGACATAGTAATCACAGAGAAGCTCTCCAGCGACTTTCGTCACTCCATACATGGTTTTTGGCCTGAGAACCGTCTCTTGAGGTGTGTTGTCGATGGGAGTCTCGGGGCCGAAGGCGGCGATAGAACTGGGAATGAAAATCCTTGTCATCTCATGCTCGATGGCTGATTCGAGAATGTTGTAGGTTCCGTTCATATTGACATCCCAACATAGCTTTGGATTTTTTTCTCCCACGGCCGAGAGAATCGCGGACATATGATAGATCGTATCGATGTTGTATTTTTTAACGACTTCTTCAACGGTCTCTCTTTTGGCCACGTTGATGAACTCAAATGGGCCCGAATCTCTGAGCTCAGGCTTAGGCTGGGTCTTGTGTCCCGTGGCAAGGACGTTGTCGTTGCCGTATTTCTCGCGCAGAGCCATTGTTAATTCAGAGCCGATCTGTCCGACAGCTCCGGTGACCATAATCTTCTTCATTTCTTTAGCCATATAATGCCTCCAAATTCGTGTATGTTTTAGGTAGATTTTGAGAGTCTTACTTATATCCTGTAAAAAAAAAGATGTCAACCTGAAATATGGGGACGTTCCCCAAGGTACCACCTTAGCTCATTCATTAGAAGAAAATGGGGTCAGGCCTTAGTAACTTCAGTAGTTTCATTTTGAAAGAAGGTAGATGATTCAATTGAATTCAAATTACTGAAGTTACTAAGGCCTGACCCCGATAACTACAGATGAACTTTTTGGTCTAAGGTGGTACCTTGGGGAACGTCCCCAATAAAACTCTTGCCTTCTTTTGTATCTTTTTATAGAGTTTATTTTCGAGTCATTGAGAAACATAAGGAGGAGTCATCATGTCGATTCAATTGGACGGACATAACCTCACAATCGAGAAGGTCGTTAACGTGGCCAGGAATAATGAGAATATTTCTATTCATCCTGAGGCAATAAAGAGAATCAAGAAATGCAGGAACCTTCTCGAGGATAAGATAAAAAAAAGAGAGATCATGTATGGTGTCAACACGGGCATCGGAGAACTTTCCGAAGTGGTTTTGACTCAAGAGCAGGTGGAAGAATACCAGAGATATCTCATTTATAGCCATGCAGCCGGATACGGGAAGCCTTTGCCCATCGAAGTTGTCCGGGCAGCTATTCTGAGCCGAATCAACTGCCACTGCCATGGCCATTCGGGCCTGAGGCCCGTGGTTGTCGAGACTCTGAAAGAAATGTTGAACAAAGGCGTCACACCTGTTGTTTGTGAAAAAGGCTCTGTCGGAGCGTGCGGCGACCTTTCTCCTATGGCCCAGATGGCTCTGGTCCCTATGGGTGAAGGGGAGGCTTTTTATAAAGGCAAGAGACTCCCTGGCAAAGAGGCCATGGAGAAAGCCGGGATACCGACTATAGTCTATGAAGCCCGCGATGGCTTGGCGACGATCAATGGCTCCAATATCATCGCCGGCATGGGAGCCTTGGAGATCCATGATGCTGAACGTTGGATAAAGAATGCGGAGATTGTGGCAGCCATGACTCTGGAAGTTCTAAACGCCAACATGAAAGCTTACGATGAGCGGTTGCATAAAGTGCGGGGTTATCCTGGAGCCATCGAAGCCAGCGAGAACATAAGGAGAATAACCGAAGGCAGTGAGCTTCTCGCTCAAAAGGGAAAAAAGGTTCAGGACTGTTATAGCTTGCGCAGTACACCTCAGGTGATGGGCTCAGCCCGTGATGCTCTCAAATGGGCCCGCTCCATGCTGGAGATTGAACTCAACGGAGCCGCAGATAATCCAACCTTTTTTCCCGATGAAGATTTGGTGCTGACAGGAGCTAATTTTCAAGGAACTCCGATGGCTTTTGCTTTGGAACTTTTGGGAATGGCAGTCACCACTGTCTGCGTCCTCTCGGAGAGAAGAACGAACAGGCTGATGAATCCTCATCTGAGTATGGGGCTACCCGCCTTTCTCACCAAGGGCGCGGGAATGTTTTCTGGTCTGATGCTTTCTCAATACACAGCCGGAGCGTTAGTCTGTGAGAACAGGATCCTTTCCCATCCTGCCGCCACCGGATCTATTCCTGCCGCCGCTGACCAGGAAGATTTTGTCAGCATGGGCATGACCACGGCTCTCAAGACTCGAGATATTATCGACAATGCTCAAGCTGTCCTTGGAATAGAATTCATGGCAGGTGCCCAAGCTATAGATTTTCGAAAGCCCATCAAACCCAGTAAAGGGATTCTTGCGGCCCACGATGTTATCCGGAAATATGTCGAGAAACTTGAAGAAGACCGACCTCTTTTTGACGACATCAATAAGCTTAAAGAAGTGGTGGAATCCAATGAGATCCTGGAGGCGGTCGAAAAAACAATCGGACAATTGAAATAAGAATTTGGGGACGTTCCCCAAGAATTTGGGGACGTTCCCCAAGGTACCACCTTAGCTCACTCATCCCTCGATTTTCGCCAGCAGTGAAGAAAAGATATAATACAGATGGGATTTTTGGACTAAGGTGGTACCTTGGGGAACGTCCCTAAATTACCAAATTAGAAGAGTATTCTGAAGCCGAGCATTAACTTGTGGTGATCCTGTATGGAAAGGTCGATTGGCGGCCCGGATGCCTCGAGAAAGATGGAGATTGTGGTTCTGGATTTACCGAACAGGTCAAATCCGATGTTGGTGATGACCTCACCGTAATCATCCTGGATGGTCGTTTTGTATCGCGTGGTGTATGCACCTCCCAACCCGATGAAAATTGGTCCGGCACGCATGTTGAATATCAGGGTTCCGGTGAAGAATTGTTGTTCCCAGGGTGCGGAATCGACAGGGGTGTAGGCCCCTCCGCCTGCGAGGATAACATCTAAGTTTTTAGAGAGCTTAAAAAGAATCCCAGCGCGGCCTACCCCATACCCGACATAGGTTCCTCCTCCTCTGGCAGCGGTTGCGCCGAGGTCCAACAGGAAGTACATTTTTTTCTGTTTGACTCTCACATCAACCATGGAAGGCTCAGAGATGGAGCCGAGGTCATCCGTAGCCACGGCTGTTATCGAATAGATGCCTTTCTTATCGAAAGCTTTTTCCCATATAAAAGGCTTTTCGGTATCCGCAAACCTGTCAACCAAGCTTCCTTCCTCGTCGATTATCTCGAAATCGACCTGTACCACCTCTCCATCTGGGTCACTGGATCCAGATGCATCCAAGACGATTTTCTTTCCGACTGTGCCTTCACACCTGCGACAATCCAGATTGGATGCGGGGGAGAAGTTAATAGAGACCGTGGCTTCGCAGGGATTTTCTGAGGCTTTCCCCTCGATGTTGAAGGCTTTTCCTTTAAAGGTATACTCTCCGGGTTTATCCAAGTTGACTTCCCACTGGGGAGACTCAGGGAAGAGTTCTTTGGAGGCGATTTTGGCCCCTTCCGGATCATAAACTTCGACGACCATAGATTCAGCATTCTGAGATCCGCTCATGTCAATGAAGATAGGATCGTCCGGGTTCGCCCGAGTGGGTTGGACCTTTATGTCACAAATGGCATCCTCTACTTTTTCGACTTCGATTTCCACTTTTTCTTCGACCATAGGAAGTTCTTCCTCTGTCCAGAACACAATCTTCAGACCCCCGGCGAATTTCTCAGTGATATAAGGGGGAAATTCATCCTCGACATTAAAAATGACTCGAGCTATGTTGGTGCCTAGAGTAGAGACACTGATGGATTTTATTCCCAGAACACTCACATCAATATTACGGGAGGCACTGATGCTTCTAACATTGAATAAATCAATTCCGATTCGACTCGGATTGTAGAGCCTGAATTGACGATGGTAAGTGTACGGACTCAGATATATCTTCACTTCTAGAGTGTCTCCAAGAGGAGTCACCACAATTCGATCCAGTGTGCCTTGCTGTGAGAATGCAATTCCTGTCATAGAAAACATGAGTAAAAGCAGAAATGAGGATACTAGGATTCTTTTTTTAATCATCCGCCTCCTCCATTCATGCAAGATATTGATTTTTTTACCTTTTTGGTAACCTATAACATAAAAAAATTCGAATTTCAAGCTAAAATAAGACCTTTTTCCATTGTTTGCAATTTCTTGCGTAAGTGTTGAAGTGGCGAGAGGAGATGATTTGAGGAAGAAATACGAAGGTTATTGAGTAGGGAATTTCTCCATCAAGTGGTCGACAGCTTGCTTCAATGTCGTGTGTTTATGTTCAACGTCTCTATCGTAGTTGATGACGAAGCTGAAGATGTCTCCTTTTAATCCTTCGCAAAAACAGAAGTACTCTTTATTCTTGGCATCGACCAAAAAGGAGGCCTCTTGATTGTGAAAAGGGCATTTTGTGAGATACTGGTTCTTTGTTCCGACTTTTTCCCCAGAAATACCATATTCCTTCATCAACTCCAGCATGTCGACAGATTTTTCCAGTGATTTCATTTTTTCATTCAGCTCTGTATCGGCCTCATCGATGAGTTTGAGATTCCTGAGGACTGAGGACAGGCCTTCGTTGCCGCATTCTTCACATATAGTGGCCCCTTCTTCAGAATGGATGGTTTTTTTCTTTCCCTGTTCCGTTAATTCTTTATTGAAAGAGAGGACAAAAAATGAATTCTTCTCATCAATGTCTTTGCCGCAAATTTTACATTGGCTCATTTCGACTCCTTTCACGTCTAGCGCTTATGGAAGATTACTAGTTTATTCTTTTCCGCTAAAAAATCAATACAAAAAAAGAAAATGGGGTCAGGCCTTAGTAACTTCAGTAATTTGGATTCAATTGAGTCATCTAGCTTCTTTTAATATGAAATTCCTGAAGTTACTAAGGCCTGACCCCAATATTATTTAATTATGGAAGGTAGCGAAGCGTCTTAGGCTCTCTTTCGAGATGAAAGATGATCATCTCCTTGAGCGCTCTTTTGATAGTGTCCAGCTGCTCAGCCGAAAAGGGAAGAGGGCCCTTTTCTGGAGGCGGGTTATTTCTTATCCATTGGGCAAAAGCACCTAAATCAGGCTTGACTTTTTCTTTCTTCATGGACGCACAGTGGTCACAATAAACGCCGTCTTTTTTGGGCGATAGCCATCCGGAATGAATAAGGGACTTACGGCACTTTTTACATCGACTCAAATCAGGGAGCACGCCGTTGATTTTAAGCAGCCAGGCCTCGAAATACCTGGATAAAAAATTCAGATCTCCACCTTTAGCCAGCGCTCGGAGGATTGAGAGCAAAAGCCTGTAGAGCTTGTCATCTTTTGCTAGCGAGGGAGAGAATTCTTGTATGAGCTCGGCGAAATAGCTCAGGGTGAAAGAGATGTCAGGGACATTCTGGAGCTCGAAAAAGGATTCAATAAGGTCACAGTTGCTTACGGTGACTAGATCTTTTCCTTCTTTTTCATAGTAGTAAGCCTTGACCAGAGAGAGAGGTTCGAGACTGCTTCCGAAACGGTTGCCAAATTTTCGAGCGCCCTTGGCGACTCCCTTAATGATTCCCCTGTCTCTGGAAAAAAAGACGACGATTTTGTCTTGCTCTCCTGCATTATAGGTTCGGAGAACTATGGCTTCGGTCTGTTCGAGAGGCATATAAAATTAATCAGAGTTTACTCAGAAAAAGAGTTCCGAGTCCAAGAAAGGTGAGGGCGCCTATGGAATCAGTGCACATGGTGAGGAGATTGACCGATCCCAGTGCTGGGTCCAATCGGAGCAATTTCAGGACTAAGGGAATGAGGGTGCCGACCAGGGCTGCGATGAACAGGTTGATGATGATGGCCAGGCCCAAGATGAGGCCAAGATAGGGATTTTTGATGAGCAGATAGGAAAAACCACCCAAAATGGCTCCGATGATGAGGCCATTGCCGATTCCGACCATGATTTCTTTGAACAGGGCTTTTCTGGCTCCGACCCACTCAGCCTGACCGATGGCGATTTCCCTGACAATGATGGCTATGGTCTGGTTTCCCGCCACTCCTCCCAGAGCCATAACAAGAGGTAAAAAGACGACGAGCTTGACGAATTGTTCAATCGTGCCTTCAAAATAGTGGACGACTAAGGGAGCCAGAGACGCAGTGATGAGGCTGAACAAGAGGAAAGGAATTCTCTTTTTAATGGATTTAAAGGCGCTATCCTGGATTCTGTCCGTCGTATCCAGGGAGACCATTTTATACATATCTTCAGTTGCCTCCTCCTCGATGACGTCGATGACATCGTCGACGGTGACGACACCGACAAGAGTGCGCTCGGAGTCAACCACAGGAATGGCAACGAGGTTGTAATCCGCAACATACCGGGCCACTTCTTCTTGGTCTGTTTCTGGATGAACGCTTATGAGATCCTTGGTCATAATGTCTTTGAGCTTTGTATTCGGGCGTGCAAAAAGAAGCTGCCTCAATGAGACGACTCCCACAAGCCGACTCTTTTCATCTATGGCATAGAGATAGAATGCGGATTCTACATCTCTCTCAAGCTGCATCGCCGTTATGGCATCGGAGACATTGGTGTTATGGTCCAGAGCATAAAAGTCTGGGGACATGATTCGGCCGGCAGTTTCCTCTTCGTAGTGGAGAAGCTCTTTGACATCTTCTGAAGGCTTCTCCTCCATAGCCGCCAGGACGGATTCTTTCATCTTATCTGGGAGGAGATCGAGGATAGGGGCCGCGTCATCAGAGGGAATGATCTGGAAAAGCTCTGTGATCTGGTTTAAATGAAGTTCTTGTATAATTGGGGCCGCGTCTTCAGGTTCCAGCTCGCTCAGCACTTCTCCGGTCTTTTCCTTGTCTTGATCGAAGAGAACGTTGAAGAGAATGAGTCTTTCTCTGAAGGTGAAATGCTTCATCAGGGAAGAGATGTCGGCGGCATGGAAGTTCTTTACCAAGTTCCACAGACGAGAGAGCGCACCCATGTTGATGAATTTTCGAGCGGAACTGATGACTATCCGCAAAGAGTGGACTCGCATTTTTCTCCTCTAAATTTTTCGTCCTCAACAATAGCATAAAACTCGAGATGTGTAAATGAAAAGCGAAGAGTCTAACTTCTTTTTTTATAGAAATATATGTTTGTTTCGGAGACAATAACCGCACTCAGACCGAGGAGGCCGATTAGATTCGGGAACGCCATCAGCCCGTTCATTATGTCTGATACTCTCCACACAGTTTCGAGTTTCAGGAAAGTGCCTATGGCGACGAAGATGACAAAGACGACCCGGTAGATTTTCACAGCTTTTTCCTTGAATAAATATTCGATGGATTTTTCCCCGTAGTAGCACCAACCGAGGATGGTGGAATAGGCAAAAAATATCAGTGTCAAGGTGACAACGTATTCTCCTATGCCCAACGGAAAGAATTTGTCGAAGGCGTTGGCTGTGAGCTCAGCCCCTTTGATCCCAGAGCTCCAGAGGCCGCTGAAGATGAGCACCACTCCGGTCATAGTGCAGACCACGAGAGTGTCGATGAAAGTCTGTGTCATCGAAACCAGAGCCTGTTTAACCGGATTGGGAGTCTTGGCTGCGGCAGCCGCTATCGGGGCCGAACCCAATCCGGACTCATTGGAAAAGACTCCCTTGGATACTCCATGGCGCATCGTTTGCATCACTGTTGCCCCGAGAAAGCCTCCGGCGGCCGCGGTAGGTGTGAACGCGTGTTTGAAGATGAGGACGAAAATTTGCGGGATGGAAGAGAGGTTGAGGAAAAGGATGGTCAATGCGCCGATGATATAAATGATTATCATAAAAGGCACTAGGACCTGAGTGACTCTGGCAATACTCTTGATTCCACCGAGGACGACCAGGCCTGTGAACACGGCCAGGATGATGCCTGTTATCCAGTTCGGGATACCGATGGTTGTTCTCACGCCATCAGCGACTGAATTGGATTGGACCATGTTTCCGATGCCAAAAGCGGCAAAGGCTGCAAAGATAGCAAAGAGAGTCCCGAGCCATTTCCAGCCCAGTCCCTTGGAGATGTAGTACATCGGCCCTCCGCTCATTGTCCCGAATTCATCCACTTCTCTGTATTTAATGGCCAGGACAGCTTCAGCGTACTTGGTGGCCATACCGAATATCCCGGTCACCCACATCCAGAACAGGGCCCCGGGTCCTCCGGAAGCGATAGCGACGGCGACTCCGACAATATTCCCAGTCCCGACGGTGGCGGCCAACGCTGTCATCAAAGCCTGGAAGTGGGAGATATCGCCTTCTTGTTCATCATCTTCTTTTCGCTTGAAAAGGGCTAAATAGAGTGAGTAAAAAAGACCTCTGATTTGAAGCCCCCTCAATCGGATGGTCAGGAATATGCCTGTGCCGACCAGGAGGATAATGAGAGGAAGCCCCCAGATAAAATCTCTTATTGCGGTTAATATCCTAAGAATTTCGCCTTCCATGATGGTCCAATCCTATAAAAAAATTTCCCCTATTATAGCAGTGGAGAACAGTTTGGTCTAGCTTGTAAAAAAGTCAAAAAAGGGGTCGCATCTCAACATTCGACATTTCATAGAAAGGTAAAAGAACTTTTAATCTAAAGAACTTTTCTTTAGGAGCAATTATTCTAAGAGGAATCAGAGAAATGTGAAATGTCGAATGTTGAGATACGACCCCAATTAACGACCCCAATCTGGATTATTCACGGATCGAGGTTGCCGTAGACTCTGTTGCGAAGAGCGTAGCGAATGCGGCAATTTTATTTTAAGCAAAAGGTTGAGATTGCCACACTCCCTTCGGTCGCTCGTAATGACAGCGCTCTACTTAAAGTTGTCACTTACCAACAGTTTGCTCGCGATGACAATTATTTTTAATAAAAAGGTCGTCAGATTTGCTCGCCCAAGGGGTAAAAGATGCCGACTTAAAGAAAATGGGGACTGTCCCTTTTAGTCGTTATTTTAAAGAAGAGAGGGGCTGTCCCCTTTTTTGATTAATGAATAAGGTGTCGGCATATTTTATGAATGATTCAGAGAGGTTAGCCGAAGAACGTAATCCCCAGTTTTTTGATTTTTTTTCTGAGAACGTCTCTGTCGATTTTGAGTTCTGAAGCCGCTTTGGCGAGGTCCCATTTATGCTTTATCAATATTTTATGAATGTACTCTTTTTCGAACTGCCGACTGGCTTGATTCAGAGATCGGGTTGTGTCTTGTTTTGGAACGGATTGAGATTCTCTTGACTCCACGAGAAGAGAAAGATGGGAATCCTTGATTTCGTCATCCGGAACCATGATGACAAACCGTTCAATCACGTTGATCAACTCGCTTGCATTTCTCGGCCATGAGTAGTTAAGGAAAGCCTCCATGGCTTCTTGGCTCATTTTTTTCATCTTCTTCCCATCTTGGATCGAGAAATACTCCAGAAAATAATCGATAAAAAGAGGAATATCTTCCTTTCTTTTCCTTAAAGGGGGAATGGTCATCGGAATGACGTTCAGTTTGAGAAACAGGTCTTCTCTGAATTTTCCTTTGGAGATACGCTGTTTGATGTTTTTATTGGTGGCCGAGATTATTCGGATATCCACGGGGATTGACTCGCTCGTTCCCAAGGGTTCAAAATTCTGTTCTTCGATGACTCTAAAGAGTTTATCTTGAATGGGTAAACTCATGTCGCAAATTTCGTCGAGGAGTATCGTCCCTCCATCTGCCAGCAGCAATTTCCCTTTTTTGTCTCTATTGATATTGTCGGTGCTTTCCTCGGCGTAGCCGAACAGCTCGATTTCGATCAACTCATCAGGGATGGCTGCAAAGTTTATCTGGATAAATCTATTGTCTTTCCTCGGGCTCTGTTGATGAATCAACCGGGCAACGAGTTCTTTTCCTGTCCCGTCTTCTCCGTAAATGAGAACAGGAGCGTTTGTCGGTGCCGCTTTATCTATCTCATCTCTTAATTTTAGGACGGCATCGCTTTTTCCGATCAGGTGACGTTCCAGCTGGATGGATTCCCGGAGCTGGATGTTTTCCTCTTCCAGCTTTTTTTGCGTGAGGGCATTTTTTACAGTCAAGATGACCTTTTCCAGTGAAAGTGGCTTTTCCAAGAAGTCATAGGCTCCGAGTTTAATGGCTTGAACAGCCGTCTCCACTGAACCGTGTCCCGAGATCATCACTACCTGAGAATTTTCATCCATTTTCTTTATCTTCTCCAGGATTTCGATCCCGTTCATTTGAGGAAGCCAGATATCCAACAGGATAAGGTCAAAATCTTGTCCCTGAAGCAGCTTCAGAGCATCCTCGCCAGAGACTACTGTTTTGATGGAGTACCCTTCATCCTCCAGGATGCCTTTGAGAGAGGATCTGATTCCGGCCTCGTCATCGATCACTAAAATTTTTTCTTTTTTCATGCAGGTAGTTGAATGATAAATTTTGTCCCATTGGGCTGGTTGTCTTCCACCTCGATTGAACCGTTATGATCGCTGATGATTTTATTCACGATTGTCAATCCAAGCCCTGTCCCTTTTTTCTTGGTAGAGAAATGAGGCAGAAAAAGTTTCGTTTTGTCGTTTAAAGGAACGCCGTGCCCGGAGTCTGCGATCTCAATCTCGACTTTCCGGTTTTTCCTCCTGAATGTCGTTTTTATTGTGATCTCTCCTTTTTTGTTCACTGCATGAACCGCATTATCGAGGATATTGATGAGCGCTCTTTTCATCTGCTCCGGGTCAACCTGGATAGAAGAAGGGATATTTGAAGAAAGCCTCGTGTTGAATTCAATGCCCGTGAACACGTCTTTGAAAAGAGAAACCGTCTTCTGGATGATTTCGTGGATATTCGCTGGCTGCAACTGGATATTCGGCAAGCGGGCGAAATTTGAAAATTCATCCACGAGGGCTTTTATGGTTCTGGCCTCTCTGATGATAGTCTTCGCCCCATCGTTGATTATCTCATCCTTTTTTCTCTTGCGTTCTTCTAATTTCTTTTTGATTCTCTCTGCAGAGAGCTGGATTGGAGTTAAAGGATTCTTGATTTCATGAGCCAACCGTTGGGCGACCTCCTGCCAGGCAGCGATTTTCTGAGCTTTGATGAGTTGAGTCAGATTATCCAGCACGACGATCAATCCGGAAAATGTGTTGCCGGAGTCCCCCAGCGGGGAAAGTGTCAACGCTAGAGTTCTATTCTGAGCACCGAAGTTAACGTTTATTTCTCTATCATATACTTTATATCCATTCTGGATACCCCTCTCGATGGTCCTTGTCACTTCCTTATAAACAGGAGATGAGAGTATCTCTTTAAATCCTTTACCGATGAGGTTGCCTCCGGGGAGTGCCAGCATTTCCCTGGCTGAAGGATTGATGGTTGTGATCAAACCCCGGGCGTCAAGGGTGATGACTCCTGTGGCGATGTTGTTCAATATCGTTTCGATGTACTGTTTTCGGGCTTCAAGTTCGGATGTTTTCTGAGCAACGTTATGAGTGCTCTCTTTAAGGGCCGTGACCATTTGGTTGAACGAATCGATAAGGATGCCGATCTCGTCGGAAGCAGGGTCTTCGACCTTTACATCCAAGCTTCCATCAGTCACTTCTTGTGTCGCCTGAGCCAACTTTTCAATGGGGACTGTGATCGCCTTCGCTAAATGAAACCCGATCCAACTGGCTGCGAATATGATCAACAGCGTGATGAAAATGAGAGTAATGAAGTAGAATTTTTTAACCGGATTTTTCTGTGCTTTCAACTGCTGGTATCTTTCCACATAGGTAGTGATGTTATTTATTCGTTGAGTATAGTTTTGCGGAAGGAATTTGCCCGCTACCACGAGTACGGTGCCAATTCCTGGGCTGTAGAAAGGAATACCACGTCGGATCATCTCTCCGTTTCCCATGGATTCGATACTGTTGATCAAATCACCCATTTTGGCGCGTCCCACAATGTCTGGATGGAGACCCTTGTAATGCTGAAGAGGAAGTTCAGGGTTGAGATAAGCAAACTGTTCTTCTTCTTCGATATAAACTCCGATTTCATCCAGGTTGTATTCGACCAATTTAGTCCGGATAAACTCCATGAAGAGTTTCCGGTTTTCGGGGGTCATAAGATTTTGTTCTTCGACAGCGGATCTCAACTGGCGGGCGTAATGAAAAGTGATTTCTTTGCTGTTTGACTGAAATCCATCCGCAAGATTTTTTGTATCATCCATTATTCTATCTAATGGAGATTTGAACCATTGCTCAATGTTCCGACTGATGAGGTCACTCGCAAAAAGAAAGAGCAGAAGAGTGGGAATGAGAGAGAGCGCAATGAAGAAGAGGACCAGCTTTGTTTTAAAATGAGCGCCGATAACTCTTCTTTTTCTTTCGAGGTAGAGTTTTGTGAGATTCCGTCCCAGAACAAAAAAGAGAGTGAGAAAAAGGAGAAACACGATTATCTGGAGAAGAGAAAGGAGGATGGTTGTGACCGAAGTGGGAGGGAACTCTTCTCCTTCCCCGATAAAGAATTCTATGGCAAAAAAGAGAATGATCAGGAGGATGATAATGATTCCGAGTAGCCGAGATCCTCTTGTCCTTGAGTGTTCCATCCCTCCACTCTCTTTATCCGTCACTTTTTCAACTCACTATGTCAGGAATTTCTATTTCTTCTGGTTCTTGCAGGATGAAGTCTTTGAAGTTGTCAATAGTGATTCTTATGTTTCTGACTGTGACTCCGGAAGCTCCAAAAGGCCTTCCTTCTCTGTCATTTAATCTGTAGGCCACACCGCCTGCATTCCCCAGATGGATGAGCAGCTCTTCAGAAGCCTCTATTGAAATCCTTTCTCCTGGCATTTTGGTATCCTCAACCTCCAGTTGGCCATCTGCATACACCTGGAGCCATGTTTCTTCAATAAATGAGATTTCAAGTGCTAGTTTTTCTTCTTCGATGACAGATAGTTCAGAAAGATTGACTCTAGGGAAAGAAATCGGGGACTTTTTTTGGATAAGTGTCCAGGGTCTGATCTCTTCCTCAGGGAGAGAAGTTTTTTTTTGCCAGGAGGTCAAGTAGACAAAGATAAGGATGGTTAAGGAAATGACAACCAAAACAGCGATTCCGATTATTTTTTTCGGAGTCAGCGGCTTGAATTTTTCTTTATGATGCATAGATTCAGGGGATGGTTCCTGCATGAGCGATTCCTCATAGTACTTGTTCATGACAGTATCTTCTTCCAGGCCAATGGATTTTGCATACGCCTTGAGGATGGCTTTAATGAAAAATTCGCCTGGAAGGTCATTGAGACGGTCCTCTTCGACGGCTTCAAGCTGATTTAGGCTGATTTTGGTTGAGTTTGAGATTTCTTCAAGAGAAATCCCTCTGAGTTCCCTTTCTCTCTTGAGGTCCTGCCCTAAGGATGCCATTTATTGGGATTTTAGGACAACAGGCATACCATGTCAATAACATAAAGGGGGACGTTCCTCAAGGAAAAAAGGGGCCTGTCTCCTTTTTTGATTAATGAATAAGGTGTCGGCAAATTTTATGAATAATTCAGGTAGATTGTGGTTCAAAAGAAATGATTGGTCTAAGGTGGTACCTTGGGGAACGTCCCCATTTTACATTTAAATAATTTTTCTTATATTTTTATATTCGAAATGCGTAAAATGAGAAATAGAGATTTGATCCCATTCATAATACTGAAGAAAAGATGGAGAAGATAAGCCTGGAACAAGCGGCCAGAGTCCAACGCCGGCTCTCTTCGAGACTCAAGCTCGAATGGGACGGAAGAAGAGTGGATCTGGTGGCCGGGGCAGATTTCAGCTATGACCGGAAGGAGAAAAGGATCGGGGCGAGTCTTGTCGTCGTCAAGATTCCTGAATTTGAGGTTGTGGAGTCAGCTGTGGCCATCAGAGAGTCCAGGTTTCCTTATATCCCGGGTTTTTTGGCCTTTAGAGAGGGCCCCGCATTCTTGGCGGCGTACCGGAAGATTAAAACAAAGCCGGATGTGAGTCTGATTGATGGGAATGGTATCGCTCACCCCAGGAAAATGGGGCTGGCCTCCTATGTGGGTGTCACTCTCGACATCTGTACCATAGGATGCGCAAAGACTCCTTTTTATCCTTCTGACTCACCACCCGAACACAGAGGGGCGCACAACTTTTTCAAGAATGATAAGGGAGACAGGGTCGGGCTCTGCTTGAGAACCCGGTCAGGAGTGAAGCCAGTCTACCTATCCCCGGGACACAGGATTGATTTCACTCATGCAAAGGAAGTTGTCCTTCGGTGTTCCAGATTCAGGATTCCTGAACCATTGCGTGAGGCCCACAAGCGGGCAAGTGGGATATTTTCAGATAGACGCTGATGGCCTGGGCATGATCGATATGTCCGTCTGAGCTGCTACACTTTTAAGAAGCGAGCCAGGGAGCTGAGGCTTCCGAAGAAGCCGATAAAGGCTCCCCCTGCGATCAGGATGATGATTTGAGAGAGGGAAAGATAGCGAAAATTAATGATTTCATTCAACGCGCCCAAAGAAGCGCCTAAATAGAGAGGGAAGAATTTTATCAGCAGAAAAAGCAAAGCCAATGAAACTAATCCCCCGAGAATCCCGAGAATTATGCCTTCCAGGAGAAACGGAATCCTGATAAAAAAGTTGCTGGCTCCAACCAGTCTGAGGATTTCGATTTCCTCCTTACGGGCAAATACATTGAGCCGGATAACATTAGAGATGATAAAAAAAGAGGCCAAAGCCAGTATCCCACCTAAGAAGAAGCCAATCGCTTTGGCCAGTCGGCTGAGGGATTGCATCCTTTCCACCCAATCTCTGTTGAACTGAGCATCCTCGATTCCTTCCATGTCTTTCATAACCTGTATAAATCTCATGATTGTTTCAGGAGAGAGATTTTCTTCTGCCAGATTCGTTTCGAAAGATGCCGGGAAGGGATTGACCTCGATGTTTTCAATGACACCGAGAAGTTCTGGAAAATTTTGCTGGAATCGTTGCAGCGCCTGTCCGGTGCTTATGTAGCGCACATTGTTGACCAGAGAGGATTCATTGAGTCTTTTTTCAATGGAATTTCTCTGCTCTTCAGGCAGGTCTTTCTCGAGGAAAAAAATGATCAGCATGTTCTTCGAAAGTTCCTTGGCTGTAGAGAAGAGATTGTTAGAAAGAGAGAGGAAGACTCCAAAAATGAGAAAAGAGAGGCAGATAATGGTGATAGAGAAAATATTGCGCATCCTGTACTGCCAGAGGTTATTAACCGTCTCTTTGACAGTGTGTTTGAGCTTTTGAATAATCAGAGTTTTTCCTTTCTGATTAATTTTCCCTTATAAAGGAACAAGATTTTCTCGCCGAAATGGCGGATTAATTCTCGGTCATGGGTGCATATAATCACAGTGGCACCCTGCATGTTGATCTCCTTGAAAACTGTCATGATTTCATTCGCCAGCTCCGGGTCCAGGTTCCCGGTTGGCTCATCAGCCAGGAGTATTTTGGGATGGTTCACCACAGCCCTGGCAATGGCCACTCTCTGCTGCTCTCCATATGAAAGTTGAGGCGGATATTCCCACATTTTGTGGTGAAGGTTGACCATCCTCAGGGCATTAAACACGCGTCGGCGGATTTCTTTTCGGGGAATTCCGAGAACTTGAAGGACGACAGCCACATTCTCGAAGACTCTTTTCTGGAAGAGCAGGCGGAAGTCCTGAAAAACAATGCCCATGCTTCTTCTCAACCCGTATATCCTATGGTCGGGAATACGGAGGATATTCCTGTTGTCGATCACGATCTGCCCTTGACTCGGAAGAATCTCTCTAAAAATTAATTTGAGGAGTGTTGTCTTGCCCGAGCCGCTGGGTCCGGTAATAAAGACAAAATCACCTTTTTTGACATGAAGGGTGATATCCGAAAGAGCCCATCTTGGAGGTTGATACTGTTTCCAAATGTGGTAGAGTTCGATCATTTTCAGTTCTTAATAATGCGCGAAAAATGGATATCCTTGAGGATTAGAAGTGGGGCGTGGATTTCGAGCTCGATAAATGGCTCATAGATTTGGGATTTCATCAATCTGGGGCAGATTATAACACAACAATTTGATGATTCAAAGATTGAGGAAAGAGTGAAAGGACGGGGAAGTTAGAGAGTGAATAGATACATGAACCAGCCGAAAAGAAGCCCCCCGGCAACCATGATGAGGAAGAGAAAAAGTGCGTATCTTATCTGACTTTTTCTGTCGTTTCGTCTAATGAGAGCGAGAACGATACAGACAAAAACGGCGTAGATAATCATGGACAGAAAATGGCTTTTCCAGATCATTCCTTTTTTCCTGTAGCGATATCAAAGGCATCGAGCGCGACGAGATAATTCAAAAGTCCGGCGCCAGCGATGTAAGCTGTTCCAAATTCGAAGGTCGTATTTTTCAGATTCCCCACCCCGAAAGAGAAAATTCTCGAGAGGATGAAGAGAAATCCGTTGCCTATGTCAGAAAAGAAGGCCAGGATGGTCAGCGGGTTTTCAGTCTGGAAGGAGTAGATCTTGCCTCCCATGAACAGGCCCAGTGCAGTCATGGATAGAATGCAGATAAAAAAGATACCGCCCTTCCAGAATTTTTTTTGATAGACATGTCCCAGTCCGGGGACGAACCATCCCAGGAGCAAAGAACCGATGGCTTTAGGGTCTATTGTCATTGAATACTCATGATAAAAGAAATAAAGCTCTAAATCAAGAATAAGTTATTAGCTTATGGTCCATCCTTGGTAGGATGTTTAGTGCTTAAAAACATTCTGGGGACAGAAAACAGAAAAAGGGGAGAGGCCCCTTTTTGTTAAGAAGGGGGACAGTCCCTCTTCTTTTTTGAAATAACACAAAAAGGGGCCTGTCCCCTTTTTTGCTTTTTCGGTTAGGGGAACATTCCTCTGTAACTGTAGACTTCTGCAATCCGCTCGATAGCAACGATGTAGGCCGCGCAGCGGAGAGAGATGTTCTTCTGCTTGCTTATTTCCCATACTTTTTTGCATGATTTCACCATTTTTCGTTCGAGCTCAGCGTTCACCTGTTCTTCCTCCCAGAAGAGTCCGCTAAGGGCCTGAACCCATTCGAGATGGCTGACCACGACTCCCCCGGCATGGGCCAGGATGTCAGGAATCACAGAAATCTTCTTTTTCTCCAGGATTTCATCAGCCTCAGGCGTAGTGGGTCCGTTCGCCCCTTCGACAATTACCTTAGCCTTAATTTTATGCGCGTTTTTCTGGTGAATCTGGTTTTCTAAAGCCGCAGGGATGAGAATGTCCGTATCGTAGGTAAGAACGTCTTCCCTGTCAATTTGTTTTCCGGGATGTTTGATTATACAGGCATGCTTCTGCACACAGTCTATGAGCCCAGGGACATCGAGACCATCCGGGTTGACGAGAGCACCGGATACATCGGAGACGGCCACGATTTTGGCTCCCATCTGGGATAAAAAGTGAGCGGCGTGGCCTCCCACATTCCCGAATCCCTGGATTGCGACCTGAGCGCCTCGAAGGTTTTTCTTGTGAGCCTTGAAGAATTCTCGAGTGATTATCGCCACTCCTTTTCCAGTGGCTTCTTTTCTTCCCTTAGAGCCTCCCAGGATCTCCGGCTTGCCAGTCACAACGCTGGGTTCTGTATAGCCTTTCATCATTGAAAATGTATCCATGATCCAGGCCATTGTTTTTGAGGTTGTGTAGATATCCGGAGCTGGAATGTCGATATGCGGGCCCAAGATAGGCATGATCTCAGATGTATATCTTCTGGTCATCCTTTCCAGTTCGCCGTCAGAGAGTTTTCTCGAGTCGCAGATGATCCCTCCTTTTGCCCCACCGTAGGGCAGGTCGAGAAGGGCACACTTCCATGTCATCCAAGCCGCCAGAGCCACCACTTCTTCCTCTGTGACATCGGGATGGTAGCGAACACCGCCTTTGGTTGGCCCTTTGGCGTTATTGTACTGACAACGGTAGCCAGTAAAGACTTTTGTCTTTCCATTATCCAGTTTGATGGGAACGGAAACCCTCAGAACACGCATGGGTTGTTCCAGTATTTTGAGCAGGTTGTGATCCAGCTTGATCTCTCTGGCCGCTTTGTAGAGTTGTTTCTGTGCCTTTTTGGCTAACGAGTCTTCAATCATTCCTACCTCCTCCCACGAGCGGATGGCCTTCTCGCTGAGATTGGTTGACATTCAAAATCAATTCATTATAATTGTATTTCACTTTCAATTGCAATCGGCAACATCACCGTTTCTAACAGGGTAGAGGACCAACATCAAGAAAGAATCGCGGCTGAGCAAAACAGGACCGGAATTTCTTCGGTTTACTCGCAGGAGGTGATGAATCCAGAGGAGTAGAGAGGAAAACTGGTCTGTCCGGATCAGCCGGTTATATTGATAAATAGATTTAATCGTAAAAGGAGAACACATGGAAACAAAAACTTTCGAGCAGGTCATAGAATTCGCAATTCAGAGAGAAGAAGATGCCATCAGGGCCTATGGAGACATGGTGGAGATGGCGGAAACCCCGGGTTTAAAGACATTGCTCGCCGAGCTCCAGAATGAAGAAAGGAATCACAAAAAGCTGCTTCAAGACTTGACTGAGGAAAAGATTGAAGCCTTGAAGATTGAAGATGTTATCGATTTGAAGATTAGCGATTATCTCGTGGAAGAACCGCCGAGTGCGGAAATGAATTTTCAAGATCTTCTGATTTTGGCCGCGAAAAAAGAACAGAAGGCTGTTGATCTGTATTCGAGCCTTGCAGAAAATGCCAGTGAAGAAGAAATCAAGAAACTGTTCGAGTTTCTTGTCGTGCAGGAAAAATCCCACAAGCTCAAACTGGAAAAAGAGTACGAGGTCCATGTCCTTGATGAGGACTAAAGCTCATTCAGGAGCTTTTTGAGAATTTTAAACAGAGGGAGGTATTCGATGGAAAAATGGGAATGCACGGCGTGTGGATATATTTATGACCCAGTGCAGGGAGATCCAGAGCACGGCATAGATCCTGGAACGTCATTCGAAGATTTACCCGATGATTGGACTTGTCCTCAATGCGGAGTCAATAAGGAGTTTTTTCAAAAACTCGGTTAGTCCCGAATGCAAGAGGATTCTTTCCCATGAGAGTCATCATCGTCGGGAATGGTTTAGCAGGTACGATCGCTGCGAAAACCCTCCGCGAGCTGGACAAGAATGTCGAAGTCGATATTTATACTGAAGAAAAGTACAATTACTACCCCCGCCCGAATTTAATCGAGTTCCTGGCTGGAAACCTCTCCTTCGAGAAGATTTTCGCCTTTCCTGAAAAATGGTATGCAGAGCAGAACATAAATGTCCAGCTTGAAAAGCCCGTCACACGGATTTCGCCTGAATCCAAGGAAATCGAGATTGTCGGAGGAGAGAAGGAGAATTATGAGTTTCTCATCCTTGCCAGCGGCTCTCTGGCATTTGTCCCCCCCATCAAGGGAGCAGAAAAGGAGGGCGTGTTCACTCTCAGGACTCTGGATGATGCCTTCGAACTCATCGAATACACCAAGAGCCACCGGCATGTCATGGTTATCGGAGGGGGACTCTTGGGTTTGGAAACGGCCCGGGCTTTAAAATTAAGAGGTACAGAGGTGGAGGTGGTGGAGTTTTTTAGCCATCTGCTTCCCCGCCAGCTTGATGAGCAGGGAGCGTCTCTTCTCAAGAGGCTAATCGAAGAAATGGGGATAGGAATCCATCTGGGTTTAGCCTGTGAAGAAGTGATCGGGCAGGAGAGAGTCGCGGGTTTGAGATTTAAAGGTGGTCAAGAAGTCAAGACAGATGTGGCTCTTGTGGCTGCAGGCGTGAGGCCCAACATTCGGATTGCTCAAGATGCCGGAATAGAGACGAATCGAGGGCTGATCGTTAATGATTACCTCCAGGCCAGCAGCCCGGAAACATTGGGTGCGGGAGATGTCACACAGCATGCGGGTCGAGTCTACGGGATTATCCCCGCTTCTTTTAATCAGGCCCGGATAGCGGCTCAAAATATCATGGGCCAGAAGCAAAAATAGGAAGGCACTATCCCCTCCAACACCTTGAAGGTCGTGGGCCTTGACCTCACATCCATCGGAATGGTGAATCCGGAAGATGAATCCTGTGAAGAGTTCAGAAAGGAAAACCTGGATCAAGGCATCTACAAGAAAATCATGGTCCGGAATGGAGAGGTGTGCGGGTTCATTTGTATAGGGACAAAAAAAGGTGTCAGCGAGATTGGCCGCTTAATATCTCAGAAAACCAATGTGGAGAAATGGAAGGAATCTCTTCTGGATGATAACTTTGATTTTTCACTCCTATGAAAAATAAAATTTTGCTCTTTGTCTTCCTCTTTTCAGTACTGATCACTCCAGCTCAATCGACAATCATCGGTTACGTTTCCCTCGATTTTGCGATTGGCCAGGAGCAGTCGGATATATCGAAAGGGAGTTTCCAGAATTCTCAGGCGGGGCTCCTGTTTTTTGATGATATCTCTCCGAGCGTGTCCTATCTCGCAGAATTCAGATTCAAGCCAGAGGGCACAGTTGATATGGAACAGGCATGGATTTCGTTCGGCACTTCAGAGGCATTCGCTCTAAATCTGGGCCTTTATCTTGTTCCGTTCGGGAGATACAATCAATCCAGCCGGCCTCATCAGACATTATTAATCAACCCCCCGTTGAATGTCGAAAGGATGTATCCCTTTTTCTGGAGAGATGTAGGCATCCTGCTGGAGGGAAGAACCCGCAATTTTTTTTATTCCGCCTTTTTGGGAAACGGACTCTCAGAGGATGTCAACTTAAGCGGCGGCCAGCAGTTTAAAGACAACAATAAAGATAAAGGAAAGGGAGGACGAGTGGGCTTGGTTATCTCCCAGGGATTTGAGATTGCCTACTCCTACTACAGCAGCAAATATGATGAAAACAACAGCCGCAACCTACGGCTCCAGGGAGTGGATCTGTTCTGGTACTCAGAGGGAGTGCTCGTCCATGCGGAGTACTCCAAGGCCCGGATGGAAATTCCGGGTGATACGGGGAATGCAGAAGGATTTTTTATTCAACTCGCACTCGATATGGGACAGTTCCGGCCTGTAGCCTGCTACCAGCACCTGGATTATGAGGATGGATTTCATGGCCCTGGATTTGTTAGTCCCGATGTTCCGGGGTCAGGAATCTTTGAGAAGAAGAGGCGCTGGGCTCTCGGGTTTGCCTATCAAGCATCCCAGAATTTTCTGCTGAAATTTGAATACGATTTAAACAGTGAAAAAGATGTCGAACTGAAGGATGACACCCTTTCCGTTCAAGTCGCCTTTAGTTTTTAGTCTTGTATCCAGGGAGTACTTCTGGTAGAATTCGGTGTCAACACGTTTCACACTTTTCATAAAACAGTCATCAATCGTTTGAAGGACTTTTATGGCTAATTTGCTCGTTATCGGCACCCAATGGGGTGATGAGGGCAAGGGGAAGATAATCGACCTCTTGACTCCTTCTTTTGATGCAGTGGCCCGCTATCAAGGGGGACACAATGCCGGTCACACGGTTATCGTCAACAAGAAAAAAATCGTCCTCCACCTTGTTCCCTCCGGAATACTTCATCCCGGCAAGCTGTGTATCATCGGGAATGGCGTTGTCATCGATCCCAAAGCGCTTCTGGAAGAGATTGAAGAGCTCAGAAAAAACGGAGTGGAGATCGACGGTAATATCGCGATCAGCAAGAATGCTCACCTCATTCTTCCCTACCATACTCTCATTGAAGAGATCTGTGAGGAGATTAGGGGTCAGAAGAAGATCGGGACCACACTCCGGGGAATCGGCCCCTCTTATGAAGATAAAATGGCCCGCCGGGGAATCCGTGTCGGCGACTTTTTGGACCTGTCTGTGCTCAAAGAAAAAATAGAGGAGAATGTTGAGATCAAGAATGTATATATCGGTCATTACCGTAAGCCTCTCCTTGACCCCAAGGTCATTTTCGAAGAGTATGCCGCCTACGCCGAGCAAATGAAAAAATACATCAAAGATGTTTCCCTGCTGCTTGACGAAAAGATAAAAGAGGGAAGGTCAATTCTTTTCGAAGGCGCTCAGGGAACCCTCTTGGACATCGATCACGGGACTTTTCCCTATGTCACATCCTCGAGTTCGACGGCTGGAGGCGTGTGTACGGGTTTGGGGATCTCGCCGCGAAGGATAGATTCAGTCATGGGAGTGACAAAGGCGTACACCACTCGAGTGGGCGGAGGTCCTTTCCCCACGGAGATATTCGATGAAAAAGGGAAGTTCTTGCTCGACCGCGGGAATGAATACGGCGCCACAACCGGTCGTCCCCGGCGCTGCGGTTGGTTTGATGCGGTGGCGGTTTCCTATTCCTGTCGGCTGAGCGGGGTTGACTGGATCGCTTTGACCAAACCGGATGTCCTGGACGGCTTGGAAGAAATCAAAGTATGCGTGGGATACAAATACAAGGGGAAACTTCTTCCTAGTTTTCCCACAGAGAGCTGGATTTTAAAGGATGTCGTTCCCCAGTACAAAAAAGTTCGAGGGTGGAAGAAACCGATCGAAAAAACAAAAGATTTCGCCTCCCTTCCCGATACATTCAAGGATTACCTCAAACTCATCGAAGACTGTGTGGAAGCGAAGATTGCTGTCGTTTCGACTGGGATGGAAAGGCGGGATACTATCCTGAAAGAAGATGAGTTGGCTGAATTGGTGGACCTGAAAAAAGTCAAAACAGAGATCTAATTTTCTAGAGCCGATGACCAAACCAGAACCAGGAAAGCTCTTGCAGTGGGTTGAAATCGACAGCTCTGCACTCACCCATAATATCCATCAGTTCCGCAAGCAGGTTGGAGAGAAGAGAAAATTCCTGGCCATGGTGAAGGCCAATGCCTATGGGCACGGGATCCTCGAGGTTTCACGGATAGCTGTGGATGCAGGAGCGGATTGGCTGGGTGTTCATTCTCTTGAAGAGGGGATTATTCTCCGTAATGAGAAATTCGACAGTCCGATACTGGTTGTGGGCCCCATTCCTCTGGATAGTCTGGAGGAGGCCGTTGCCCATGACTTGCGTTTAACCGTTTATAATTATGAGACGCTTGACCCATTGTCCAGAGTCTGTGGCCGGCTCCAGAAAAAGGCTTTCCTCCATGTGAAGGTGGAAACTGGAACCTACCGCCAGGGAATCAGAGAGGAAGAGGCTCTCTCCTTCATGAAAAAAGCCCAGGAGAGCCCTTTTCTGGTCCTGGAGGGGATCTCTTCTCATTTCGCCAACATCGAAGACACAACAGATCACACCTATGCCCAATCCCAGCTCCAAAATTTCAAAAGAATCGTTGAAGAGCTGGAAAAGAATAAAATCGGCATTCCCCTCAAGCACATGTCCTGTTCGGCGTCAGCCATCCTTTTTCCTGACACTTATTTCGATATGGTTCGTGCGGGGATAGGAATGTATGGCCTCTGGCCTTCAAAGGAGACATTTCTTTCCTGCCGTCTTCAGAAACGTGAGCCCTTGCGGCTCGAGCCCGTTCTATCCTGGAAAACACGAATCGCGCAGATCAAAAAAGTCCCGAAGGGATCATTTATCGGATATGGATGCACATACAGAGTGAGCCGGGAAAGCGTCTTGGCCGTTCTTCCCATTGGGTATTATGACGGCTATGACCGAGGATTATCCAATTCGTCCTATGTTCTGATCCGGGGCAAAAGGGCGCCACTTCGAGGACGAGTGGCCATGGATTTTATCGTTGTGGATGTAACGGACATTCCGGGTGTCGAACTGGAAGATGAAGCGGTTCTTCTCGGGAAGGCTGGAGAAGAGAGCATCAGTGCCGATGACCTGGCGTCTTTGGTGGGAACCATAAATTATGAAATTGTGACCCGGATCAATCCACTCATCCCCCGCATCGTCATCTAGGGGTCGCATCTCAACATTCGACATTTTCCTCTATTCCATTCCTTTGATGATCGTTGTCAACAAGAATTCTTTCTACATCTTGTGAGTTTGGAAATTAAAAGATGTCGAATGTTGAGATGCGACCCCTGATTGACCTAATTGACTTCAGTTGGGGATTCGGCTAAAATTTGAGCCACCGGCGGTGTAGCTCAGGTGGTTAGAGCATACGGCTCATATCCGTAGTGTCGGGGGTTCGAATCCCTCCACCGCCATTTTCCTCTCATCCAGCTGTACAGGTGAGCGGGCATTTCTCTCCAGACGAAAAAGAAAGAGTCGAATATTTTAAAAAAGGATTTGGAATTTTTTAAATAGGTTTTAGATTCGGAGCCGATTCGAATGCTTTTCGAAAAAGTCAAGAAGACTATCCGGGATCATGGACTATTCCACAAAGGGGATAAGGTTCTCATCTCTTATTCCGGGGGAGTCGATTCCACGGCTCTTCTCCATCTGCTCCTTGAGCTTCAAAAAGAATGGCCTTTAGAGCTTTTCCTGGGGCACTTCAACCACAGGTTGCGCCAGAGTGCCGAGGAAGATGAGCGGTTTGTCAAGGAGGTGGCCCGAAAACTCTCCCTCCCTCTTTTTATAGGCCGGGGAGATGTTCAAGCTCGAGCGAGGGCCATGAAACAAAACATCGAGGAGACCGGGAGGCAGCTCCGGTATGAATTCTTGAACCAAGAAGCGGCGGAAATCGGCGGGGCCAAAATCGCCACGGGCCACACCATGACCGACCAGGCGGAGACTCTTCTCATGCGGCTGATGAGAGGGAGCGGACTCCGCGGATTGGCTGGGATTTATCCGGCTGTGGACGAGAGATTGGTCAGGCCGCTCCTTGAGGTTGAACGGGAAGATATCGAAGCGTATATTAAGGAAAAAAAGGTTGCGTTCAGGATGGACGAGAGCAATCTTGACCGACGTTTTCTCCGGAATAAGGTTCGGCTGGAGCTTCTTCCCTACATCCGAAAAAATTTTGAACCAGCCATCGTCCGGCAGTTGGGGAGGATGGCTTCTATCATTCGTGAAGAGGACACTCTTCTGGAGGAGATGGCTCGGGAAAAAACGAAAGAAGCGGTCAAAAAAAAGAGCCACAGCCTCACTTTGGAACGACTTTCTCTCTTCTCCTTTCCTCGAGCACTGGCAAGACGTGTTGTCCGCAATTTCATCTCCGAGCTCCGGGGAAGCTTGAGAAGAATATCATTTGAGGATGTGGAATCAATTTTGAATCTTGACGAAGGGAAGGAATATTCCTTGAAGGAAGACATGGTTTTGCGAAGAGAAGCGAATCAAATCATTCTCAAAAAGAAAGCCGCCCTCGTCCAGTATGAATACGAGTGGGAAGGGAAAGGGATTCTTGAGCTCCAGGAATTGGGATTGAAGTTCAAGGGGACAAAGAGAACAGGAGAGAATTTTCTGCGTCTCCGCTCCGATGACCAGACCCGGGCGTTCCTCGACTTTGGTAAACTCAGTTTCCCTCTGACGGTGCGAAACCGACGAGAAGGAGACCGTTATCGCCCTCTCGGAGCCCCGGGACGGAAAAAGGTCAAAGAAATCTTCCGCTCCAAGGGGATTCCTCTAGATAAGAGAGAGAGGCATCCGGTGTTCTTATCAGGGGATGAAATCGTGTGGATCCTGGGACTTCCGGTCTCGGAAAAGTTCAAGATAGAAAAAGAAACCAAAGGCATATTTGAGATAAAGAAGCAATAGTCTGCCTTCGCCAGGCCTTCCGATCAAAATCACTGTCAAAATCAGTATTAGCCCTCGACTTCGGATAATCCGGTGTCAGGCCTGATGAATGTGTGTTTAATCAAAGCTAGAATTTACTTTCAAGTTAAACATTCTGCCTAGGCTCAACCGCAATGTTTATCTGTCCAAAGTCGAAACCTGATCCCATAATTATAATCCATAATCCGAGGCCTGACCCCTTAATCATGACCCAATAATCCGAGGCCTGACCCCATAATCATCCCATTATCATTCTTCCTCTGGATGAGAGCTCCATCTAACCTTCTGCGAAGACTAGCCCCCCTTTTTTTGTTGCCGAACTTGGGGATGAAATGACTTCTGCAGGAGGGCGAAAGGAAGTTTTCTTTTTTTCCCTGGAAAAGTGGGTTGAACAGATTCTTTTTTTCGCCGCTCAAGCGCTACTCTTTTGGGGTGAAAATCCCTCCCTTTGGGGGTTACTACCCCAAGGAGAAATATCACCTATGATTTCATCTTGAAGGGGCATTGACGAAAAACGGAAATACTATATATTAAGGTTAGTCTTTATTGAGATAAACATTTACTCAAGAGACGAATTGCGCGTCGCTTTAAATCGGACTACCGTTGTTTTTGGATACCCAAAGGATGTCTTGCAAATGATTTGGAAAAGGGATAAAATCAAGAAAAATATGGGGATAGAGAAGTTGATAACTTCATCGGAAAGTAGAGATAGGTTCAGAGCGGGAATGGGTGAGAAGACAATTTCCAGAAAAATAAGCTATACGAAGTCCCCGAGTTTTTAAAGAGAGGGATAAAATGAAAAGCCAATCAAGAATCTCTCGACAAAAAAACTTCAATCCCAGGAATTGGTTTGTCCCTAAACAGGAAGGATTCACTCTGATTGAAATGGTGGTAGCTGTTGCCATTATCGGAATCCTCGCCCTTGTGCTCTATCCGAGCATTCTCAACACACTGGAGACCAGAAAGCTGGAAAATTCAACAAGGCAAGTCGTGACCTCCCTCCAGAGGGCGAAGTTTGAGGCCGTAAAAACCCGGATAAACCATCGAGTGAGGTTTGATTTTATTAACCGTGGCGCTATGGACGTGTGGAGTTATGTCGTGGAGAGAGAGGATAATCCGGGGAGCTGGAATTCGATGCCCGGATTCAACAGAAAATTTATCCCGGTCGAATTCAACGTGACTGTCAATTTTCCGGATCAAATCGTCCAGTTCTCGCCATTGGGATTCATCTCTAACTACGATATCAACCAGAACAGCCTCACTGTTCAGAGTTCCAAGTTGGATTTTTATAACACGTATGACCAGAGAGTGATCAATGTGTTTATCGGCGGCTCTGTGCAGTACAACAAATCTCAGAGTGGGGATTAATGATGAAAATAATAAATATTTTAAGATACAGGTTCAGAAATTCAGAGAAGCAGCCCTCTTCCAGAAATACTGAGAAAGGTAGAAAGAGAAAAAGAGAGGGATTTTCATTGGTCGAGACGACGATAGGGATCGCCCTTGTCGGCGTGGCTCTTTTGGGATTGGCTCAACTGTTCACGTACAGCGTGATGAACAATGCGCGTTCGGACCGGATGACCAATTCAACTTTCCTGGCTCAGCAGCAGATTGACTTTCTCAGGAATCTCCCGGCATCTGATTTGAATAATCTCGCTGCGAGCCCGGTCGATGAGCAGGTCGATGTCAACAATGACGGGCACATCGATTTCCGAAGAGTCACTGTGATCAATGCCTCCGGGTTTTACTGGGAGGTCCGGGTCCAGGTTTTCCCGGCGTCCCAGTTGGGATTTGATGTCAATGAGCTCATTCAGCAGCCCACTCTGCATCAGGTGAAGGCTGATATGAGTACGGTCATCAGCAGGTGACGAATCATGAGTCAAACAGGAAAGAGTAAAATGAACAACCATTCATTCCAATCCAACCCTAATCCATCAAGAAATATGGAGAGAGGATACACGCTCATCGAAGTTTTGATCGGTGCGACGATCATGCTTCTGGTCGTGTTGGCCACTCTGGCTCTCTATGTAAGCAGCAATAGGCTCTCTGTGGACCAGCAGCAGTTTGCGGCGCTTCAGCATGATGTCCTTTCAGCCATGTTTTTCGTCTCCAGGGATGCCAAATCCGTCGGAGCGGGGATTCACCCGGGTTTCGGTGCGTATTTCCTCCAGGGAGTCAACAACGACACGAATCAGGACAGTGCTCCGATTCAAACGGATAGGGTAATGATCCTCGGGAATTCTGACCCCTTGAGACTGATTATCCAAGGTTATACCCCTGGGACTGGGACGATCGCAATCGAGGCCGACGAATTACCTCTTTACCCCTACACGGCCAATGCCTACCCGGCTGACTCCTTGGGGTACGTTAACCGGGCCATTCTTATCCTCCCCAATCCTGAATTGAGCACGGCGAACGGTGAATTGGGTCAGATCACAGGTGTGGACTTTGGTACGGATACAATCACATTCAACACGATCAATGTTCCCCTGCCGAACGGATTAGCTCCTGGCGGGGGAGCGCCGGATTATGTCGGAGGCACAGTTCATTTTGTCGAGCTCAAGACCTACTGGCTCGATGTGGACGGCAATTATCCCGGCCTGACCGCTGGAACAGACGGCTATCTGGGTCTTCCTGGAGTCATGTATGTTTCCCAGTGGAACCCGATGAATAATGCCTATGACCATCTCGCCCTGGCTCTGAACATCGAAGACCTTCAGATGCAGTACCATGGCGACATGGACAATGACCAACAGCTGGATGACAACAATGGCGATACAATAATCAGCAGCCTTGATTTTCTCAACTGGGGAGACACGTATGACTGGACAGATCCTGTTGTATTGGCTGGGATTCGGTTTGTGAGAATTCTGCTCCTCGGAAAAACAGAGAATGCCTACGTGAGTGTTTCAGGGACTCCTCCATCCGAGGCGACATACATCTATGCGAAACCCTCTATTGCGGATTCCCCCGCAGGAGCTATGGTGGATTACCACCGGAGATTCCTGCTGGAGTCTACCGCAAATATAAGAAATATGTCCCTGAATGTGTATAATATCGGGACTATTTAAAGAGGATAAAGTGAAGAAAAAAATGAGATCTTCGAAACTAAACAATCGGCGGCTCTCCTCTTCTCACGAGAAGGGAATGGCCCTGGTCATTGTCATCCTGGTTCTGGCTTTTCTCCAGGTCGTCGGGATTGTCCTGTTGACAGTGACCGGTACGGGTCCGAGAGTCGCGGGAAATATACGTTCTCAACAGCAGGCGTATAATGGTGCGGATGCAGGATTTGACACGGCCTGGACCATGATTGAAGAAGCGTTTGCCAGCGGGAACTGGGTTCGTTTTGATGGGCATTACCTGACCCAGCCCGTCGGAATCGATGATCCCACATCAGACGATTACTTTCGAAAACTAACGGATAGAGAGCTGCTGGATCTGATCGATCCTGACGAGAACGGGCTCCCCGATCTAGACTTTGTTCTTTACTGCCGCCAGCTTTATGTCAGAAACTACGACGGTAGCTTTGACCCCCGGTATACCTTCACTGCCTTTTTAATCGATGATGAGGCCGGAGGCGCTGTTCCTGACCCAGCCGACTGTATCCTGGTCTGCATCGGGACAGTCGACAGCGGCGCCAGCATGACAACATCCAGAATAGAGATTGAGCTGGCCATTCAGCTTCCGGGAACCTAAGAAAATTCATCATAAAGAGAGGTAAAAATGAGCAAAAAAAAGAGACTTATGTGGATTTACCTCCCCTTGATCATAATCTTCTCTGTTTTCGCCCTGAAATTCTGGGCGCAAGTCGAATGCGTTGAAATCACGGAAACTTTAACAGAAAATTTCGACACAGACCTGTATAAAGACACGGAGTATACTTCGGTCGCCTATTGGCCTGTTGGGCCGATAACGTTGAACTGGCTCGGAGGCCAATTGGAGGTTTCAGAAGCCAACGCGATGGGCGCAAAGATCTATGTTTGTGATACGGGTGACTTTGATGGTGATGGTGATCCGGATTTGATCGCTCTGGATATTACTGATGCGGACGATGACGACGATTCCCAGCTGTTGCTCGTGAGGAATTGGTGGGAAGACCTGGATCTCGATGGAATGGATGATGATGGAATAGTCTTGTTCATGGACCCGACTGAAATCTATGAGGATGAGATTCCTGGGATGGTTTCGACTCTATCTGTGGCCGATTACAACAATGATGGATTGCTCGATTTCTTCTTCCTGAAGAATGAAAATGACGACCATATTTACGAAAATTATTTGGTCGCCATATACCTAAACGTGGGAACACCCACAGACCCGCATTTTGTTCCTCACGGCTCCTCTCCGAACCTTGATTTCACCTCGAAGTTCCAGAGTTTGGGCATCTACGGGTACAGATGGACCGCACGTCACAGTTGCGCTGTGGATTTAGAAAAGGACGGAGATATGGATGTCTTGATCATCGATGACGATACGATCTATCTATTGAGAAACCCGGGTCTAGGAATGTGGGATAATATCGATAATTGGACAGTAGCCGAGATTAATTATGACCAGAAACCCGGTTTTCCGATTGCAGCGGCTGATGACTATGGAGGCTCCACCATCGCAGCTGCTGATTTTGACCAGGACGGAGATTATGACATCGTGTCGGGCACTGTCGAGAATGTTCCTTTCATGGTCTACTATGACAATGACGGGACAGGATACTTCACCCGTTCGGAGATCCCGATCCCTAATCCTCTATGCACGGGTCCCACCACGACCATTGTGGGAGACTTTGACAATGATGGACGGCTCGATTTCTTCTGTGCCACTGATAAGTGGCAATCTGGGAATGATGCCACGTCGTGGATTTTTGAAAACAAGGGCCTTTCTGCAGAACCCGGGTGTCCCATAGATTTCCAGTTTAAATGTTTGAATGACTGTCTGCCTGTTACGCCTTGGCCGTACGATACGGACTTTGGCACAGCCCTGGATTACGACATGGACGGAGACCTGGATCTCATTGTGGCTGATGCCAATCATTCTGGAGATTATTTCATGATCGAGAACCTGTTGGCGAATGTCTACACCACCTATGGAGAAGCGCACTCACTGAATATGATCCCTCTTCTGGATATCCTCCGCTTTTCTGTCACCAAGGTAACGATTTCCAATCTCAGGATGGGCAGGCGTGGAAAAGATAGTACGGGTCTCAAGGTCGAATTCTATCTCTCCAATAACGGAGAGGATTGGGAGCTGTTTCAAACCTGGGAAGGGCCTGAAATCCGCAATTACAACAACCTTCCGACGCATACGTTTAAGCACTTTGGGTCAAAGCTCATGTGGAAAGCCATCTTCACGGCTGAGGAAGACCCGATGGAAGATTACACAGGGGCTTCATTCGATACTCCTTTAATTGATGAGATTGAATTCGAGTGGATTCATGTGGAAAGGAGAGAATACTCCCGCACATCTGTGGCGGCGACAGTCACCGATGAGGCCGACCAACAGAAAAATCTGATCATCGGGAGCACGTTCCTCTATCCCAGCTGGCGGGGACATCTGCGGGCGTACGATGTCTCCTCTATGACTCCTCAAGATACGACTTATTCTGTCCTCAGGACGATAACCCGGCCGAATCCTGACGAGCCACAGGGAAGAGAAATCGTGCAGGAAGGAGTCGAGATCTTATGGGATGCCGGCGTCCGTTTGTTCCTTCGTGATCCCAGCGCTCGAAACATCTACACCGCTGTCCCCTCCGCGGGTGGTTTGGATAGGATTGATTTCACGGATGCGAATGTCGATGTTTTGGGTCCGATCCTCCAGGATGTGAACAATGACAATGCGGGACTGATCAACTTTATAAGAGGAGAAGGCCGTAGCTGGAAGCTGGGAGACAGCAACCACTCCAACCCGATCGTGGTCGGGCCTCCGATGGAAGCGCCTTCGAAGATGGGAGACGATTACGGGCAGTTCATGACTGATTGGGCCGACAGAAGGAAGGTTCTGTATATCGGGTCGAATGACGGCATGATTCACTGCATCGATGTTTTGACCGGAGTGGAATTGTGGGGCTTTATCCCCTACAACCTCCTTCCCCGGATAAGAGATATGTGGGAGGTCTTTCCCTCCACAGGTCAGAGGTATTATGAACATCATATCTACGTGGATGGCAGCCCTGTGGCGGCAGATGTCTTCATAGACGTGAACGGTGATAGTATAGAAGAGTGGAGGACGGTTCTGTTCTGCGGACAGGGACCTGGAAACGGGAGCGCCCTGGCAGGCGGATTGAACTATTACTTTGCCCTGGATATCACCAACCCTGCCAATCCGCAGCCTCTCTGGGAGTTCACACATGCCCAGATGGGAGAAACCTGGTCAGTGCCATCTGTCGGCAGAGTCAGTATCAGGGCAAAAAACACATGGGTGGTCTTCTTTGGCTCCGGATATGATAATGACCCCATTAATGCAGTCGGAAATCGCTTTCATGTGGTTAACGCGCAGACCGGAGTAGAAGAATGGGGATTCGATGCTCCGGAAGTGGACACCACAGCGGCCTTAGGCTGGAACATCCCGAACACTCTTCCCGCTTCTCCAGTAGCGGTGGATGTGGACCAGGATGGACTCACCAACCGAGTCTATATCCCAGACTTGGAAGGAAGGATGTGGAAAGTAGATGTGACTCCGAATCTCGTCAACCCTGGTTCCTGGCTGGCAGAAGTCATCTATGAAGATTCGAACAATTTCCCGATTGTCTGCAAACCAGCCATCTGGATCAATCCCATCTCTTCAGAGGTCGTCCCGCGGCTCTACTTCGGGACAGGTGGAGATGACCGGGCCCCAGGTGACGTGAATTACTCCTTCATCTGTCTCATCGACCAGACTGTTCCTGAGGTGGAGTGGTATCTCGGCGATTCCGCTGTTCTCGGCCTACCCATGGAAAAAGACATGGGTGATCTGGCTATCGGAGATAAAGTCTGGGCTGACCCGAAAGTCGCTGATTTTATCGTCTATTTCAGTACGTTGGTCGGAAGCATCGACAGTGTTGATCCCTGTGAGAGTTTGGTCGGAGTGGGAAAACTCTATGCCCGGTTTATCCAGGCGGAAGCCGGAACTCTTATCGGAAGCACAGCCCTCGAGACGTTTACAGGACCTGTAGAGAACCTTGAGCTCTCGATCAAAACGCGAGCCGCGGTGACTCTGGGCGAAAGACAGAGGACCGGTGATGGCACGAGAAAACGGGAAGTCTACATCCAGGAATATGATTCAACGATCCAGAAGCTGGAACAGTTCGCGGTCGCACTGCTTAAGATCAGATCCTGGAGAGAGATCTTCAAGATTATTCGATAAACGCAGAAAAAACGATAAGGCAGAAAAAACAAGAATTAAAAAACACGGACTGACTACATATTATTAAAGATTTGGACCTGATTAAGGTCAGAGCCTGAATAGAAATTAAGACCTGAAAAAGTGGCTTCCTGAAAAGGGAGCCACTTTTTTTTTACCTTTTTTGTGCAAATCGGGATCATCGTAGGTAATCAATGGGAGCTTGATGCCTTCAAGCATGCCTGTGTCCGTGAAAGAACAGCTATTCTTTCCTCTTAAAAAATTGTCATTGCGAGCGTATCGCGTCAATCCCATGAAAAGAATTGCCATTGCGAGCGCAGCGTGGCAATCCCGTAAGGAAAAAATGCATTTGTTTAGATGGGATAACTTCAATCCGCTCGAATTATTTATATTGCTATTGTGAATGAAGTGCTGTAATCCCATAAAACAGAAAAAATTCTTTGCACACACATTGCGGGATGCTTTATATGAGCAATGGTTCCTTTTTTTGTAAATGTAACCGCAGTGCGGCAATCTCAGTCTTTCATTGAGCATAAGAATACCGACGCATTTCACTCCTCGAAATGACATCTAAAGGGTGATATTGAATGGTTGAGAGGGCCCACCCGCTCCTCATCATAATCCATCCGATTCCAGCCTTGGCACCTTTTTTGTCATGGACTAACCCCCCTTTTTAAGGTAAGATTCCGGATTTTATACCTCTTAATGCCAGTCAAAAATAGACCTTTTCCCTTTTTCTACCCTCTTCTGCCTGGGATTGCTTCTTCACTTGAGAGTTTTCCTCAAGAGACTCCATCGAACTCCAGCCCTCTCTCTCTGGCCACGTATGAATCCGTTCCAAACCATTCTCGAGGATGATTAGCCTGAAAGGGGAGGGAGGGGGTGAGAAAAATATCACCTTTAAAATCATCGCAGTAGGTAGGATATTCCTACTCCCGCCAATCGACTAAAGTGGTGTATTTTGAGATTGAAAAAGGAAGCGACCACAATGAACGCACATCTTGGTCAGAATTTTCGTAGGTCAAAAGTGAGGGTTTCCCGATCGAATGGCCGCACAGAGCGGCGTAAAATCATCAGCATGGTCCAAGAATTGTTGGATGCGTTAAGGATAGATGCATTTATAAAAAGGATGTGAAGAGTGATCATGAGAAATCACTTGTGGCAAGAAAACTCAAATCTGCAGATTTTGTCAGGATTGAGTTTGGGAAAAAATAAAAGTAATCGGAGGTTGGGGAAATGAAAAGCTATATAAGAGAAGATTACAAAAGACGGTACAGAGAAAAAGGTTCGTCATTGGTCGTGGGCGTGGCCTTGATGGCCATCTTCCTTCCACTGGCTCTTCCTGTTTTGATCGAGCTCAATAAAGAGCCGGTCAGCGCTGATAAGCCTTCCAAATATTCTGCAGCTTTGGCTTTGGCTCAGACAGGCATTGAGAAGGCGATCTGGGAAATGAATAACGGGAATATCTCAAGCTGGGATGGAGACAGTGCATTGAAGATATTGACTCTTTCCCGTGTTCAATCTCCTGAAGGAGAGGAAACAGGAGATGTCGAGATAAGAGTGAAATGGCCTTATGAACAGTATCCTGTGGTTGAGGCTGTTGGGAGAGTGACCTACACGAGCTCGTTTAAAGGAAGAGGGACAGCCCGGTTCATAGTCGAGAGGAAGGCGAGAACAGTCTTACAGAGGAAAGAATACGAATGGGCACCTGTCTTTTCCAATGCGCATGCATCCCCCCACATCGTGGGAAAAGGCATCATGTGAGAGGATCGGAAAAATGATTGCACACAAATTATTAAGAAAAAGAAAAAGAACGGCGAATGCCAGAGCAGCCAAAGAAGGCGGATTCACTCTCATAGAGGTTTTGATCACCATCATGATGTTGGCCGTGGTTCTGACTGCGCTCCTCAGTTGTTTCATTCAGGCCTTTGATATCCTCACCAGGATGAAACAGATGACCATTGCCACTCAGTCCATACAAAGCGAATTGGAGCTCATACGGAGTATGCATTACAACGACATTTTAAGCCTGGATAATACGTTCACGAATGATAACCTTTCCTACCTGGAAAACAGCAGCGGCATCATAGACCTTGAGGATTCAGTCGGGGCTGAGATCAAGAAATTAACCGTGAGTGTGACCTGGACCTACAGGGGAAGACAGATGCAAAAGGAAGTCGTCACCTATGTGACCAAAAAAGGGATAAATAAAAAATGATTGTGAGAAAAACTAAGGGGGCGACCATGAAAGCCAAGACAAAAAAAACTAAACCTAAAGGATTGACACTCGTGGAACTCCTGATCACTATGGCTGTTGTCTCACTCGTGCTCTCCGCCCTTCTTTCGTTGTATTCTGAAGGACAGCAATATTTCCTTGGAGAGAGTGTCAAGCTGGATGGGCTTCGGGATATCCGCTATGTCCAGAACTGGATAACACGAGATATAAAGGAAGCGGTTGAGGTTCTTCCCAGCTGGGATGTGTACACGGTGTCTGACAGCTGTCTCATACTCAGGATTCCCTCTGTGGATGCGAACGGATATGTCATAGATATTGAAAATGACTATGACCATGTCGTCTATCGACTCAATCCTCAAATCCCGAGCCGCCTGGAAAGGATCCTTGATGCCAAGGATGGAGTGAGCACGCGGTCTGATGGCAGTCGATTTCTTTCCACGCAAGTGAGTTCATTTCTGTTGAGTTCAGAAGGAGTCAATCTTGCTTCTGTGGCTGATTTCAGCCAGGTGGCCAGTGTGGATATATCCTTTATCACTCAGCAGACTCTAATGGGCCGTTCTTACCAGGAGACACTCCAAACAGGAGTGATGCTGAGAAACAGATTGGAATAGGAGAATTAGGAGGTGAACAGAATGAATACAACACCAAATAAAATGAAAGACAAAAAACATGAAGAGGGCATGGTCTTAGTCATCGGTGTGATCATCATGGCGTTCCTGCTCCTCCTCGTCCTTCCGTTTTTGTATCAGCTCTCTGCGGAAAACAGGCTCACGGATAAATCTTTTAAATCCTGCACGGCTCTCTCCATGGCTGAAGCCGGCATAGAGAGAGCGCTCTGGGAGCTGAATTTTGGCGATATCACGACCTGGGATGGAGACAGCTCTTTGCGAACATTGACCATTGCGTCTTTTCAAACTCCCGGCGGGACTGTCATGGGGGATATCGAGATAAATGTATACAATCCAGAGACGAAGCAACCTGTTGTTGAAGCCAGAGGATTGGTGTCCTATTCCGACTCTGCATTGATGGCCAAAGCCACCCGAGCCGAATTGATGGAGGTCAAGTACGACCCCTGGAATTTCGCAGTCTTTGGGGATGATGACCTTGACTTCTCCTCAGCGGCCGAAGTGGACAGCTATGACTCCTCCAATGGTCTGTATGGTGGAGCGAACATCGGGGCACAAGGGAACATCGGGACAAACGGTACACTCTTCGGCTGCATTGATCTGTGTTCCAACTCAAATGTCTACGGAGATGCGTACTCCGGTCCGGGGACTGACCCTGAATCTGTGATCATTACCCAGGGTAATGCCAATATTTCCGGCGAAAAGAAATCTCTTTATGAAGAGAAGGAGATGCCTTCGGTTAAACCTCCGGAGGGCCTTGCATTTATGGGAGGGTATTCCCTTGGAGTGGGAGACGTCGGTACGATCAACTCCAGCGGAGAATTCACGTCCTTAGTACTCGAGAATAACTCCACATTGACGATCACTGCGGATGCCACAATTTACATCACTGGCGATTTTACGATGTCGAGCAACTCACAGCTCAATATTGCAGATGGCGTGAACGTCACGTTCTATCTCGGAGGAACGTTCACCCAGGCCAGTAATTCTCAGTTCAACAATCTTTCCCAGGACCCGACGAGCCTTCTCATCCTGGGGACAGACAGCTTTAATGGAACCATGGCCTGGAATTCCAACACCGATTTCTATGGGGCCGTCTATGTTCCCCGGGCTTATGTGGATTTCAACAGCAACATCGATTTTTACGGCTCTATATCAGCCGGAACCTTTGAGTTCAATTCTAACGCCCGATTCCACTATGATCTCGCTTTGGCTGGTTTAAAAAGAGATGATATGGAAGACCTCCCCTATGGAATCAAATCGTGGAAGGAAGAACTGTCTCCTGTGTTTATCGAAAAGTAAACCAGTTTTCTTCCGTTTTTTATAGGCAATTTGTGAGGTTGAAACGACGAGAGAAATTGCCTCGCTCCAGTCGGATTTTTAACGCCATTCCCTCCTCAATCTCCTCA
>CAYFVQ010000307.1:0-4842 GCA_964346585.1 uncultured Eubacteriales bacterium
GGCAGCGAGGTAGCTGATGAGGAAATCGCCGATCCAATAAACAAGGGGCAATTGATTTGCTGAAGATATCTGAAGATTGGTTTTGACATAATTGGCAACCGCTAAAACCAGTATCATTACATTAAAAAAGAGGATAAAGTGACCAAGAGGCCGAAGATAGAGAAATGCATACGCTTTTTTTATTTGATTGGTATAAAACGCGGCCAATACACCGACGATAAAGGCAATAACGTATAAGGATATGATGATGTGGTACATGGCGTATGCACTCAGCTATAAATCGATAGCAGAAAATTATGTTCATATAAAATAAGACAATCCATCAATGAATGCAAGTGGATTCTTATTCTGAAGAATAATCGATAACAGTCAGAACTCTTCTTGTAAAAAATCAACTTCATTCCCTTTTCACTTTCAAAATTATTATTCAATCCAATGATAAGACTAAAGTTCTATACAAGAATGTGACCTTTTTCCCATTGACTTCACACCAATCCGTGACCATCATTTACCTCTGGTAATGAGTAATATCTTTACTCAAAGAAAGGCTTTAGAGGTGCATCCAAGAATAAGGAGGATAAGATGAAACCTTATCGAATCATAGTCGTTTTTTTACTCATACCTTTACATCTCTCACTCTCTTTTCCCTATCAAGTGGATGAAAATCCTGCTGAAGTGATAAGGCTCAGCGAAAAAGTTATTGTCTTAACCGGCATTCCTCTCCCCTCTGGCTGTCAGGTCACTGCCATCTCCACTCAGAAGGGAATCGTTGTGGTCGACTCGATGGGCTCATTCAGCATAGCCCAGGAAATCAGACAGATTATAGAAAAAGAGTTCAAAAGAGAAGATTTCGCCTGTCTCATCATCACCCATGATCATCCTGATCATACAGTCGGAAATCATGCTTTTACCGATGCAGTCATTATCGGTCATGAGCTGTGTCGAGAGCTTATGCAGAATAGAAAAAGGCAATGGACGAAAGAGTTTATCCTGAGTCTGCCTGCAATACAAAGACTCAAAAGACAAATCGATCAATTCAGGACGAGATTGAAGGACCTTCCTCCTGATTCCGCTCAAGTCGAGATTTTACATAAACAGATCTGGTCTGCCGAGCGATTACTGGCAGATATTGAAGCCATTTCAGATATAGAACAGGACAAAATAGTCATGCCTCCCACGCTCTCGTTCACTGACAGAATGACCCTGGACCTGAAAGACATGACTATTCATCTGTACTATTTTGGAAATTATCATTCTGATAACGATATTTTCATCCATGTCCCTGAACAAGGAATCCTGATTATCGGCGATACTTTTTCAAAATCATTTCTCCCGGGAACCAGCTCGAATGTGAGAAAAGTGGATGTCGCGCTGTGGCTGGAAGTCCTGGATGCCATCCTGGCCGAGCCGGATGAATTGAAACATGCCGTCCGAGGACATACAGTAATTTTATCAGGAAAAGAGATAGCTGCCATCAGGGATTATATGAGAGAACTGTGGGAAGGGATTTGCACAGCCAATGCGGAGGGATTAAGTCTTGAAGCCATTCAAAAGCGTTTTCCCCTGAGTAATTTCTCGTACATTACAAAAACCAAGAATCAAGATGAGACAGAGCTTCAGCGTCAGCATCAAATCATTGTTCAAGGATTTTGGAGGCAGCTTCAGAACAAAGAATTTGTCTTTGAAAAAATTATGCAAACAGTTCAAGAAATGGATTTGAATTCACCTGCCGGGGCCAAGGCAGTGATCGATAAATATGCAGATATGGTTTCAAATCAGAATGCATACTTCTTTCATGAGTCAGTGATCAACAACAATGCAAATAATTTCGTCCAAATGAATTTTTTGGATGAAGCGGTCGAACTGTTGAGACTGCACATTAAAGTATTTCCCGAGTCCTCCACTGCATATGCCATTTTAGGCGATGCTTATACAGCCAAGGGTGAGATTGAATTAGCCATAGAAAGTCTGAGAAAATCGCTTAATCTGGATCCGGAAAATAAAAGTGTTAAAGAAAAGCTGAAAAAACTCGAAAAGATTAAGTAATTCATTACTGCTTTTATGATGGTCCAGGTGATATCTGCTGGACCATCTTCTGACTGTTTTTCTTGTCTTTTCTCTGCCTCCAAGATAAAGTGTATTAACTTCTCTCGGCTTTTCATGCTCAGTTTCTAATATGTCCGTTTTGAAAGCTCATTACAACACAAAATATGGGGAGGCTCCTCTTTTGCAAGAGTATGAGCACAAGTTCTATCTTCTACAAAAGATTGATTTTTAAAGCTATAATAAGCAGTAAAGATTAAACCGATGAAATTTGGCAGCCAGTCCGAAGTCAACCGGATCAAACGTCTCCTGCTCAAGCACCCCAGGGATGCATTCTTGAGCCAGGAGAACGTCCAGGCGCAATGGAAAGAATTGAATTATACAAATCCTCCTGACTTTGAAAGGGCAGTCGAGGAATATAACGAGTTCGTGAGATTGCTGGAGAGATTCATCCCGGAAATCCATTTTCTACCTGCGGACGACCGGACCGGGCTTGATTCCATCTACGTCCATGACTCTCTGATTATAACGAATAAGGGAGCCCTGTTGTGCAGGATGGGGAAGGAAAAACGTCAGGGAGAACCTTCTGCTGCCGGAGAATTACTCAAAGAACTGGGGATTCCCACCCTCGGTTCCATCACTGGTGAAGGAAAGCTGGAAGGCGGGGATTTGGTTTGGATCGATGAGCGGACAATCGCTGTGGGCTTGGGCTACCGCACGAACCAAGAGGGTGTCCGACAGCTCAAAGAGCTCACATCGGATAGTGTGGACGAATGTGTGATGGTTCCTCTCCCTCATTGGGAAGGCCCTGAAGATGTCATGCATTTGATGTCCCTTATCAGCCCTGTCCGCCGCGACCTGGCAGTGGCATATCCCAAACTTCTTCCTGTGCCTTTTCGGGAGTGGCTTCTCCGACGGGAAATCCGCCTCCTCGAAGTCCCGGATTCGGAATTCGAGACGATGGGCTGTAATGTGCTTGCTGTTTCGCCAGGTGAATGCATCATGATCTCCGGGAATCCACAGACAAAGCGTTTGCTCGAAGAGGCAGGGGTTCAGGTCTATGAATACGAGGGAGAAGAGATTTCCCGGAAAGGAGCTGGGGGTCCGACCTGTCTCACTCGGCCACTTATAAGAGAAAAAGACTGAATTCGGAATCAAACTATAGTCTTGTAAAGCTACTTTTTTGATTTTTCCTTAGATGTTTCTCCCTTGGCTGAATTGTTTTTCCAGCTTTTTGGGCCCTGCCGAGGCTTTGGCGGCAAGTCGTCTAGTCTAAAAATGAGATAGGTGTTTATGCTCAACAATTAAGTAACAATTTTGTTAAAGAAACTGAGTATGAAAGTGTCATTGCGAGCGAAGCATGGCAATCTCATAAAAAGAATATCTTCATCCCTGTAATAGTATTATTTCTCTCTTAGAGATTGCCATGCTTCGCTCGCAATGACATCTAAAAAATGTTACTGCATTACTGAGCACGTTCATTAGGAGCGAATGTTTCGATTATCTTTTCCCAACAGCCTTGAGTTTAGAGTCGATGGTGGCATCCTTGTCCAGTCTGTGGTCAACATTCAAGTCGATATGAATTCTTCGGGCGCCCATTTTCACCATGGCTTCATGCGCTTTTTCTATGACCTTTAAAAGAGTAGCCAGGTCTTGAGCTTCGATCACTGTGGACATGCCACCCGTTTCATTTTTCAGCCCGGAATCTTCGATGACTTTGATGGCTTCCTTGACGTATTGGCTGACGGATGCCCCTTCGCTTGTGGGAAATATAGCAAAATTGGCAATGATCATGGTTTTTATCTCTCCTAGTTTCGGTTGAGAATTTTATCAATTCTCAATCCTGTAATCAAGGCGGCTTTTTAGGTTGGCTCTGCTGATTTTTAAATGTGTTGGGACCTGTGAAGTCAACCTCGATTACAGATTAATCATCTTATGCGTCTTTTGAATCGGAAAAGGAAAGGGCTAAAGATCTTGGATTTGATGTTTAATCCTTTTCAGCTCCGCTTCTGCCTCATTGATTAAATCAGCCAGGACTTCTTTAAGCGGCTTGATTCTGTTGACCAGGCCGGCACTCTGACCGGCCATCAGAGAGCCGAGTTCGACGTCTCCTTCCTGGACTGCGCGGCGCAGGGCTCCTACCCAGTAGTTTTCAACCTGGTATTGAGCGTCTGTGTGGGATATTTCCTTTTTCTTCCGTTTCTGGATAAGTTCGACTTGCAGATTAGAAAATTCCTCAAATCCCTTGTTTCGGAGAGCCCGAACAGCCACAACTTTGAGTTCGGAGCCGATTTGAGGTGTGGCCACAGCGTCTCTGGCCCTGGCTTTTCTGAAGGCCTCTTTGAATTTGGGGTGAGCCCGGCATTCTTTAGTCAGGACAAAGAGTGTTCCCAGCTGGACTCCGGCCGCACCCATCAGCAAAAGGTGAGCGATGTAGGCTCCGGTGGCGATTCCACCGGCCACGAATATGGGAACTTCCTGGACATTGAAAAGCACCTGCTGGAGCAGGATTCCGAGTGACACATGTCCCACATGTCCACCGGCTTCACTCCCTTCCAGGATGAGGGCATCCACCCCCATGTCGATGAGCCGCTTCGCCAGGGATTCAGTGGAGGCGAAACTGAGAACTTTGGCGCCGCTGTCTTTGGCCATTTTGATTTCAGGCAGTCGCGGATAACTCCCGGCGAACACGATGAACGGGACATGGTTTTTCACGACGACTTCTAAATGGTCCTTGTAATGGGGAGCGATGGTGATGAGGTTGACTGCAAAAGGCTTTGAAGTTAGCTTTTGAGTCCG
>CAYFVQ010000308.1:0-2559 GCA_964346585.1 uncultured Eubacteriales bacterium
TACCTGATGATGAACTCAGAAAATGCATTGGGTGAGTGCATCCTGTTGTAGATCAGATCAATCCGGTTTGTTATCCCCCGAAAAATGCTAAAAGGTTCATAAATGTTGTACTCAAAGGACAGTTGTTGGGCTACCTCGTTATTCCTCTTCAAATATCCTAGGTCACTCTGATTAAAATGATCGCTGATTATTGAAAGATTGTATTCATACTGGAACTGACCTCCGAACTTCCCGGCCGTCATCGAAGCTTTATATCCTGTTGTCCCGACACCCGCATCCATGATGTGGCTTACGGCGCCAATCCCTTTCAGGCGGTATGTGTTTGTCCTGTCGGCAAATGTGAATTCCGTAGCTGTGACATTAGCCAGATATTCCTTCCAAAAAACATTGGTGTTGATGAGACTGATGTAAGAATGGGAAAACAGGGTTTGGTCGAGCACAAAAATGTTGTAATTGGTGAAGGGTTGGGTCTGAATTTCTCTTTCCTCTCCTGTGAGCGTATTTCTTACCAATGCCTGACTTCTGGAGGTCATGGCATTCAGGATTCCTATACCCAGTCCGCTGTTTGTTCGGCCTGATAGCTTGGTGGCATTGATCAACCTCGTTTCCCAGGGATTCTCGATCACACTCTCGTTTGTATAGAGCTGCTCATCCAAGCTGTCATACCCCACTGGCCTGGCTCCTATCCGGCGCGTGTAAAATACATCTCCCTTGTTAAAAAGTTCTGTTCCCTCAGTAAAAAACTGCCTCCTTTCGTTGTATTTGATCTCATAGGGAGTTAGGTTCAAAAGCTCATCATCTGACTGGATTTGCCCGAAATCCGGGATCAGTGTCACATCAAGGGTGAAGCTGTCCGTAATTCCATATTTGAGATCCGTTCCCCCGTTATATGAGAATCCCCAATCTCCGGACAGCCCTTTTTGGCTGTAAGCAGAGATATAGGGATAAAAAGAAAGGTGCAGCGGTGGATCCAAGTCTTTTAACCCCTGGAGAACACCATTCTGTTTCCACCATCCTTCAATAGAGACATCAACAAAGCTCCAGACATCCCACTCCCTGTTTCTGGCAATCCATCGCCAGAAATTTATTCCCCAATCCTGGACAGAGACACTGGAAAACCTGACTGCAGAAAAAGGGATCTCAATCTCTAGGATCCACCCCTCTTCTGTTACAGAAACACGGCTTTCCCACACAGCGTCCCAATCTCTGTCAGACTCGTCTCCACTAAATTTTACATCTCGCTGGACATTCGCTACCGTCACACCCAGAAAATAAGAATTGAGTGAGTCATTAAAAGGGCAAATGTTCACAGCAAATTCGTCGGCATTCATTCCTGTAATGTCATCCCTGAATCTTATCTCTTTCATGATCTCTTCCGGAGAATCATCATAACAAATGGCCCCGATGTAAAGAGCGCGGTCATCGTAACAGATTTTTACCTCGGTTCTCTGGGAAGCAGGCTGTCCATTGTGAGGATTCCATTGCAAAAAATCTGTCAAGCTCGGCACATGATTCCATACATCCTCATCAAGTTTTCCATCCATTTCAGGGCTGGTTGGGATCCGTACGGCTTGAGCCGCTTTTTTCTCCTTTGGAAATGCGGGTATAGGAAAAACCATAAGGATAAGGAAAAGAAAGAGGCCGGGTTTGAATCTCAAATAAACACTGCGGCGGCTAAACATGGTATTCGTCCTTTGTTAATTACATGTGTGAATCAGATTCATTCATAGTGTGACACTAAAATTTTTGAGGAGAATCAGGAGTGAGTCAATGAGACAACAGTCTCAAATTGTAGATTGATACCGAGTTCTCAATCCTGTCCAAAGGAGGGAAGCATCCCCAAAACTGTGATAACAAGATGTGTTTTAGATCAAGCTGAGTGCATCGAAAACACGCAGCCTTTGCCCCAGCGAAATCACTACCCATACTCTGCGAAGGCTTATGGGTGGAAAAAACCGTTTGAAGGCGGAGCGGGCACGGTTCCTCTCCCTAAGGGAGAGGAGAGCGAAGACTGAAACCGAGCCGCTTTTGCCTGATTTGGAGCCTGCTCAGCTGGCCCAAATCAGTGGGGATTCCAAGGGGGTGTGCCCCCTTGGTCGCAGGACGCGTTTGAGCGTCCGAGAAGGGGAGGCAGGGAGCCATAAGCGAAGCGAGGCGAACGTTGGAAGGGGGAAAGCGGAGCTGTTCCCCCTCCAAGGTGCTCGTAGGGGAAAAAGATGCGTGTTTTTGAATCCAGAAGCCGGAGCACACGGTTTTCCTAACACGCAGCCTGATCTTAGCTGAGACTCCACCTTCGCATTGACCATCACGGAAATAAGGATGCTTACTCAAAGGAGATGTAATTTGAGGCTGTCTTCGTTTTATCTTATAATAATCCTACAACCATTTTTTCATTTAAAGGCGTGATTTGGTGGAACACTTAAGGATATTTTGCCACATCACAACTCTGGTCATCGGAGGCATGGCTGTCTCCTATATTTATTTTGCCTATAAAAATTACAGGATTCCCTGTTTAAAGCCTCTTATTTTTTTTATTGTTTTTTTTGACCTTAAACTTTT
>CAYFVQ010000309.1:0-16958 GCA_964346585.1 uncultured Eubacteriales bacterium
TATTTTTCTCTTGGCGAAGACGATAAGGGTTTTCAAATGTTGGAAGAAGCGCATAAAGTGTATGATAACTGGGTTCGCTTGCTCAAGGTTGAACCAATATTCGATCGAGTTCGCTCCGACCCGAGATTTGAAGAAATATTAAGAAAGAGGGGATTTAAAGAATAATTTTTTTTGTTTACTTTTATTGCGCGTTTGTTTAGGATATTACCAATAATTGAAAAGTATCATGATTGGATCAGGCCACAGACTGGATAAGATAGTCGAAAGCAGCATGCAATTGAAGTATGTGCGCAAAGGAGATTTGCAGTTCGGAGATATGGTGCTCATCACTACCCGCAATTCTCTGTACTCTGTCTATGTCCTGGATGCCGAGCATTATTTAGTTTCTGGTGGCTGGTTTGACCGCAAAGGACTGTCGCCTGTAAAGGAGTCCATTGCCGGCTGCACTTGGGGAGGCAATATCATCAAAGTCGATACCCTGGCAGCCTGTGGTTTGCGTCTTGAATTCGGCAATCGAGTCCTCACTACGACAATCCAGAAAGTCGCGGTGATTCGCGGCGGCGGTAACTAACAGGGACATCACTCCAAGAACACTATCATCACTTTTGGTTTTCATCTTCTTCTTGGATGCAGGTGAGAATCATTCACTGTGATTATTCTCATTTTCAAAAATCCATATTCATACTTGTCTAAATTGACAAATAATAGGTCAATCTATAGAATCGAATTAAATAGATGAAAGGGAGGGTAAAATGAAGATTAAAATCTTGGCTTTGGTATTTTCCTGTCTTGGGCTGTTTGTCATCGGGGGAGTTCAATTCAACTCCCTCAAAGCCGCGCCTTATATCCAGGAAGACCCTGAAATGACCGAACTCAAAGAGAAACAAAAATACACCATGACGGACATCGGGACAATCGTCACTGCTCTCGCTGCCTATGTCACAGACCACGGAGTCTTACCTAAACAGGATGGAACTTATGATGAAAACAGCGAATTTTACAAAGCGCTCTGTCCTTTTTATTTGAAGGTTCTTCCGATTACAGATAAGTGGGGAAATAAATACAGGGTGTATTGCGGCGAGGTCATCAACGGGAAATACGGAATTTCAGGCTGTGGGGCAGATGATTTCGTTGCTGTTTCCTACGGTAGAGACGGACAGAAAGAGGATTTTGAGTTTGACCCAAGTGATCCAGGAGCAGGTCTTTATTATGTAGAATCCGCAGAGGATTTCGATAAAGACTTGATCATGTGGAACGGCAGTTGGATCAGAGCGCCCATGCCGAGAAGGAGATAAAAACTCGATTCTATTTTGATTTCTCAATCAGCTCGAACACAAAATCAAGCTCCGTATCTTTACCGCTCAACAAATCTTTTATTGACGAGGAAAAAGGATAATCAGGAATGATTCCTCTATCTGGGGGGTAGCCGGATACGGCCATCGAATATCTCACGACAGGGATTCTCATCTGAATCCCTGTATGAGGAAGTGTGAGCCTAGGCATGAAGCCAGATGTGTTGCCGTAATAACCGGCTCCGCATTCTTCTCCAATGAAGACTGCCTTTTTGTGGAAATGAATGAGTGATGTGCATTCGCCTGAGCCGGAGAAGCTAGCTCCGTTGATCAATACATAAACCTTTCCTTTGAATGTCGGCTGAATGGGCTTTTGCTCACCCAGGTTCGGATGGAACAAAAGGTCATAGGTTCCACTCTCATTTTCCTTGAGCCTTGATGCCAGTGCTTTGCGGCTTTCCGGTGGAACATTCGTATGGGAGAGAAAAGCAAGTTCTTTATTCCTGACTCTCAGGTGTTCGTAATATTTGAAAGGTTTGTCCATCAGGTAAGCCACAAGTATTTTTCCGTAGAGATCATCCCCGCCTCCATTATTCCGGAGGTCGATGATCAGATGTTGTATATTTCTTTCTTCCAATTCTTTAAAAGCACTTCTCATGAAAACAGGATAGGAGATCCCGGCCCTCTTGTAGCCTGCCGATCCGAAGGTTCTGATCGTCAATATGGCAATATTCGCTCTGTATTCCAGTTCTATTGGGGGCAGATTCCTGGGCACATCAGGATACCTCTCTTCAAAGATACTGTTCAGTTCTATCCTGTTGATCCCCTTGACTTTCACCTGCCTCAGTTTCTTATTATCCGCTGTCCTATACTTGATCGAGTAAGAAGTCGTTTTGCCGAACAGGAGGTTATAAGTCTCCCCAAAGCGAGCCGTGTTTTCCAGTCTTCTGTATTTGGATGTCTGGACTTGCCCGTCTGAAGGGATGACCGTCATCATCTGTTCCAGGATTTCTGAGATGGGATGTTCATTAATAGATATGACTTCTCCGCCCACGACAAAATCCTCATCCTGGCTGTAATTGCGGAAGATGAAGGTCTTTTGCCCAATGAATCTCAAATTGAATGGGAGCAGGACCGGCTCATTTTCCAGATAAGCCCTGTAGGCAGGAGAAAGGAGTATTCCGGTGTGTCCGTCTTTGATATTGGTAATCAGGGGAGCGAGAAGCCTGAAAAAATCGAGCTCAGTCAGGGATTGATCCAGACTCCTCAAAATTCGGTCGAACTGCTGGTCCAATTCCTCTTTAGGTGTGTAATAATAGAGCCCTCCATGCCCTTCCTCCAGAGCATCCCGGAGCAGTTCAAAGTCTGACTTCAATTGTTCCGGAGTGAATTTTTTTTCCGGGTCGAATGCTTCAACCTGGCTTTCCAGGGCTTTGGCTGAAACTAAAAAAAGTGAAATGATGCAGAGAGATAGAAACAGAATCTGGGATTTCCGTCTTTTTATCATGGTCAAATTCTCCTAAAGTGGATCATACTTTTCCAGAATTCTCGACGATGAATCCTGAGACTAGAATCAAGAGTTTTTCGAAATGCTCGGGCTTGGAATAGATGTGATCACAGCCTTTGATGATCTCCAGCCGACAGTTCTCGATTAGGCGTGCGGTTTTTATGCTCTGCTCGACTGGAACTGTTTCGTCTTCATCCCCGTGCACGATCAAGGCAGGAATTTTGATTTTCCTGGCTGCTTCATACGCATCCATTTGATCCGCGTCTTCATAAAATGAATAGTTGAGCCGACGCCTTTCCTCTATGTTGCTGTTGAGCTCAATATAGCCTTTATTTTTCCAATCATTAATCTCTTCCTCGCTTCGTCTTGTGTGCGCCATGCTTATGTAATCGGAAACCGGAGATTTTAATGCCAGCAGAAACAAATCGTCTGATCGTGAGGCTATCAGTATACTGGCGAGCCCTCCAAAGCTTGAGCCCATAAGTCCGATTTTCTCATACCCTGATTTTTTCAGGAATTCTATGGCGTTCTGGACATCATCAACGGCTTCGGATGTTGTGATTTCCTCGAATTTTCCCTCACTCTCACCGTGGGCGTAGAAGTCAAACCGGAATGTGGAGATTTCCTTATCGTTCAGAATCTCCTCCAACCGCACATATGTTCGGCTGTCCTTGCTCGTGGAAAATCCATGGCACATAATAACAATCGGTTTCCTTTTATCATTCGTCGGATTTGACAGAATCCCGCAAAGCCTGGTTCCCTGGCTGTTTTCAAAGAAGATTTTGTCTTTCATCCTCGATTTTATATAAGTTCAAACCTGAGTATAATTTCCAGTGAATTTTGAATGAGCGTTATTCAAAAGTCAAGACAATCACAAGCCGAGTATTTTCATTGCAGGGGGTGGGTTTCTTTCACACTCTTTAAATGCCTTGACAATAATTCTCAAAAATATTAATTTGAAATCTCTTATTTGGGGTGTTTGCCTGAGGAAGTGGTCAGAATGATGACGAGGAACCTCAGTTCTCAATCTTCGCTACAATTAGTCTATCTATTGCAAGTTAACATGTTAGACCTGGAAACCCATTGCCTGATATTAAATATTAAAAATTAGTCCAGAGCCCAATACAACCAGATTCTTCCTCAATAAACACTGATTTAAGGATTTGGCAGTCGGGATCTTTGAAAAAAGTAGTGGGCTCACCTGGACTAAAAAATCCAGATTGAGGGGGTTGTTATGATTCAAATTATGAAGCATACGGGGCGATTTTTCCTTGTCGGCGTGCTATTGATTACTTTTGTGTTGAGTTTATCAGCTCAAGAAACAACAAAGGAGACCATTACTTGTCCCGATTGTGGCTATGTTAATGAATGGTCGAATGATTTCTGCGATAATTGTTGGGCCTTATTTGCTGGAAGAAAAAAAGAAACACAGGAAAAAACCGGGGAACAAGAAGCGAAAGCAATGGTGAATGGTAGTCTCAATTCATTAGTCAATCTTGAGAAGGATGTGAAGGCCAGAAAAGGGAAGTCAATCCAGGAGGAATCAGGAGAAGAAGCAGATAAAGAGCTTATAGATCCAAAGCGCCTATTTGTCATTCCGATCGCGGATGTCCTTCGGTCATTGGAGGTCAACCTTGGCGGAGGAACTTCCTTTGGCGTGAAGAAAGAGGAGGCTCGACCTTTTTTAGGACACATCCGACTTGGACTTGGGGGAGTGGCTGAAGTTGAATTGAGCACTTTAGGTATTATAAACGAACTTTCCGAGGGATCGACAGTTATTCCCACAGCTGCCTTCAAAATAAGATTCATTTCCGAGGGCAAATGGCGTCCAGCCGTTGCTTCTGCTTTACGCAGCTCTCTTTGGCACGTGGAAGAGAGAGACGTACCATTGATGTTTGCCGTAAAGTACCAGAAAAGGCTGTCAACACTTTATTTGGTCGCCTCCAAAACCTTCAATGAAGTGAGTGTCCATGCAGGCGTAAGCGTTAGTGACTTGCGGATAAGAACGACTACAACTATGGATGATCCGCTTTCCCCTACTCAACCGGAAATAGATAGCACAGGCAAAGAATACTTTAATAAAAATATTTTAGGCCCCTTTGTGGGTCTAAAGGTGCAGCTTAATCCGAAGACCTTTTTAATGATGGAGCTGGAGCAGATCGCTTACTATAAATTTGACGAGTCGACCTTTGTTGTGTCCGAGGATAATATCGACATTGAATGGATGGGCATAGTTGGGGTGCGCTTCTTCTTCGTGAACTGGCTATCACTTGATGCAGGTGTCATGTTTAGAAGTGACTACCATGGTATCGGAGATGCCCATATCCAAACTGGTCTGAATATTTGCTTTTCATTATCGAATATCGGAAAAATTTTGTGGGGAGATTAATAGAATCATCTGATTCTCTTTTTAGCCATGGATCGAATCCAGCCTTGCCTATGAACCTATTCACTTTGGGCCAAGCGCTTTCTGGTGGGGGTACAACAGAATAAGTTAGGAAGGCGAGTACCTGATTTCGGTCTGTGCTTCTCCTTAATCAGATATGAATGAAATGAAAAAGATCATTTTTGCTTTGATATGGTTTGTGATTCTTCTTCCCTTTATGCTGTTTAGTGAGCAATGGGTAAAGACGTATGGGGGGAGTGGAAATGACAGAGCGTATTCAATCAAGCCGACAAGTGATGGAGGATATGTTGTTGTGGGATACACCGAATCCTTTGGCGCCGGAGAGCGTGATATCTGGGTATTAAAACTTGATTTAGGGGGAGATATCGAGTGGCAGCGCGCTTATGGAGGATGGAGCATCGAATGGGCTTCGAGCATCCAAGAAACGAGTGATGGCGGATACGTTGTTGCCGGTCACACTAAATCCTTTGGTGCCGGTTTTTTTGACATCTGGATTTTTAAGCTTGATATAGATGGAGATGTAGAATGGCAGCGAACCTATGGAGGAGCGGTCAACGATTATGGGAAATCCGTCCTGCAAACGAGCGATGGGGGGTATATTGTCTCGGGTCGCACCTACTCAGTTGGGAGTGGAAGCTGCGATGGCTTGGTGTTAAAACTGAACTCAGCTGGAGCTATTGAGTGGCAGCGTTTATATGGAGGTGCAGATCGTGATTACATAATGTATATCCAGGAGGCGAGCGAGGGCGGAATTATAGTTGCTGGCCATACTAAGTCCTATGGAGCAGGAGATTATGATATCTGGATCTTCAAGCTTGATATAAATGGAGATATAGAATGGCAGCGGACCTATGGAGGCGTGAGCAACGAATATGTGCGATCTATTCAGCAGACAGTTGATGGCGGGTATATTGTCTCAGGCCGTTCCCTATCCTTTAGTGTTGGTGGGTATGATTCTTGGATTATAAAGCTTGATTCAGCCGGAGATATCGAGTGGCATTATTTGTATGGTGGATTGGAAAATGAGGAGGCACATCTTATTCAACAAACGAGCGATGGGGGGTATGTTGTTGCAGGCTGTGCCTTCTCATTTGGCAATGGGGAAAATGATGGATGGATTATTAAACTTGACTCAGCCGGACAAATTGAATGGCAGCGTACATACGGAGGGGATGAGTATGATTGTGTAGGTTTTATTCAGCAGATAAGTGATGGGGGCTACATGCTCACGGGATACACAGAATCCTTTAGTACCGGAGGTTATGATTTCTGGGTGATAAAGTTGGGTGCGGACGGAAATATCAGCCCCTCTTGTGAATTCGATGGTATTTCAGATGCCGCAGTTTCATCCACTGGCTTCCTCCCTGGAGAGCCAAATATAACACCTCAAGGTACATCCTTAGCGCTTTTAGACTCAAACGTCTCTCCTTATGTGACAGGAGCAACAGCCACTCTGCTCTGCTCAGATCAAGAATACTCTCTTACAGTTTCAACCTCTCCGGGGGGAACGACGGACCCAAGTCCAGATATATACACATATTATGGGGGGAAACGAGTGACTCTCACGGCCATTCCTGATAGCGGGTATGTATTTAACGGATGGAGTGGCGACGCATCTGGGACAGAGAATCCGATTACAATTATTATGGATGAAAACAAGTCGATAGCAGCTAATTTTGTCATGGGGCATACATTGACCATTGCTGCAACAGAAGGGGGATCTACATTTCCCAATCCTGGGAGTTACAATTATGGTGCTGGAGAAGAGGTGACTATAACAGCCAATCCTTACGTTGGCTATATTTTCAACGGTTGGACAGGAGATGTCCCGCAAGGAAATGAAAATGATAATCCCCTCACGATCACGGTGGATTCGGATAAATCGATAACAGCCAATTTTATATGGCCCTGTCAATTGATCATCACTGCAGGGAAGGGGGGCACAACGGATCCTTTGCCAGGAACATATATCTATGGCATGGGGACAGAAGTGAGAATCGCAGCTATTCCTGAGGAAGGGTATGAATTCGTCGGATGGAGTGTGGATGCCACGGGTTTGGAAAATCCAATTACCATGACCATGGATGAGGACAGATTGATAGCGGCTTCTTTCAGTGGAGCTGGAGGAGAGGAGGAGAAGTCATTTTGGGAGCTGGATTGTTTCATTGCCACGGCTGCCTATGGTTCTCCTTTGCATCCTCATGTTGAGGCCCTTCGGGATTTCAGAGACGAATACCTTATGCAGAATAAGCTGGGTCGATGGTTAGTTGCCCAGTATTACAGATATTCACCCTTCATTGCAAAGCAAGTTGCGAAAAGCAAAATATTGAAAGTAGCTGTTCGTTCCCACCTCCTTCCTCTTGTGGCTGTCAGCTATTCGACGATTCGTTTTGGTCCGATCATAACTGGAATTGTGTTGATGCTTATTTTTGTTTTCCCTGTCTTTATTACTTGGAAATATCGAAAAAGGTGTGGGCAATACTTAAATAACAAGAATTAATCCGAAGTCCACTCTGATCATTTCTGTGTTTTCAAGAGAAAAACCAGACAGACCAACAGGATTCAGAGAAGACAACTATAATTTATGCGCAGAGGGTAAACCTTATTTCTATAGACTTAGTTTTTTAGATGTGTATGGAGTTCTTTTTTTATATAAGGAATTAGAGGATTTGAAAGAAGAAAAATGAATTATTTCTTTTGTTTCTTTTTTTCTCTGGCGAGCCTGTATTCGACCGCCTTTCTAGCTTCAAAATAGACCTTTGACATTAATCTATGTATTTCTTCTTGCTCCAACTCTGCTTCAAGATTCTGTTTCACATAGTTAGAAATATCTTTGCCGCTCATATCTGGTTTGAGCTCTGGAAAGAGGTGAGGAACCATGTTTAAAATCGCAATACAGAGTTCCATTCTAATCACTTCAGAGAAGCTTAAATCATATTTATCCACTAAAAATTTAATATAATCATCCAGCCAGTCTGGAAGCAGGACTTGGTATCTTTTAAGCATTTGAGCCTCCTGATGACGCGTAAAATAAGAATTAGATAATAGCAAATATTCAGTAAAAAACAAAAAGATTTTCTCTTGCGTTTTCGACTTCGGCGAGTTTCGAGAATAATGATTTTCTATTGAATCTTGGCTGGAGCTTTTAAAAGTCAAGGGAGCTGGGGCTAAGTCCGGATGAGATTAAAATGAAAAATAAATTAAAAAAAAAAGGCTAATAGGAATATGAGAATTCAGGGTTTGGCAACTTTCTTAGTTATTTTTTCTTTCTTTAGTCTGTATTCGACTGCTTTCCGGGCTTCAAAATATATTTTTGAAGCAAATCTATGCAATTCATCCTGATCCATTTTTTCATCGAGTTTTTTTTTAATAAGATTGGATATCTCTTCTGCAGAAATACCCGCCTTATATTCGGAATAGAGAAGAGGCACTATGGTTAAAACTTCAATACAGAGTGCAATCCTGAGAACTTCAGAAAAACTGAGATCATATTTATCAACCAGAAATTTATGATAATCCTCTAACCATTCTGGAAGCAGGACTTGGTATCTTTTGAGCATTTGAACCTCCAATTGTACGAATATATGAAAGATTAATTATACCAAATAGATAGGAAAAATCAACATAAATATTACTTGACAAAATAATGGAATGGTATAAATTATGTATTGTTAAATAGTAAAATATATACTACTTGCAAGGATAAGCATCAAAAAGGATTCAATAAGTAGAGCCAAAGAAAAAAACTGGAGGAACTCCTCCCTTGAATAGGCCAAAAGGTGGCAGCAAAGGGGAGGTTGAGGGGTTGGCAGTTGGAGGAATGAAAACCCTCGCCCCAGTATATTTGCTGCATCCTTTCCTTAAAAGAATCGCTTCCATTCAAGTCCCATTTAGAATACATTCTGCTATTTCATATTTTGTCTGTCCTTTTCTCCTCAGATGACTTTTGGTGTCGTTCTTCCGGACACCAAAGAAATTTTTCCTTCTTCTTCCAATCCTCTAAAACTCAGGAGAAGAGCGCTTGGATTGAATCTACTTTTATTGGTATAATTGTTTCGGATTCCAGATGACAAGGATAAAGGGGAAATGAAAAAAATCATTCTGGCCTCAATCCTTATTCTCATTATTGCCATTCCTCAATCCCTCCAAGCCCAGTGGGCCATGCTCTATGGGGGGAGTGGAAATGATTGGGCGAATTCTGTTCAGCAGACCAGCGATGGAGGATATATTGTTGCAGGATACACCGAATCCTTTGGAGAAGGATTTTGGGATATCTGGATCCTCAAGCTATCTTTTACAGGAGACATTGAGTGGCAGCGCACGTATGGAGGGTTACAGAATGAAGAGGCTTATTCCATCCAGGAAACGAGCGATGGCGGGTATATCGTTGCCGGTTACACAGATTCTTTTGGGGAGGGAAATACAGATATCTGGGTTCTCAAGCTGACACCAGAAGGAGATATTGAATGGCAGCGCATCTTCGGAGGAAGCGGAGATGAATGGGCCAATTCTGTCCAGCAGACAAGTGATGGAGGATACATTATAGGGGGCAGCTCCAATTCCTTCGGGAATGGAGAATTCGGTTTCTGGGTCATTAAAGTATCCTCACAAGGAATTGTAGAATGGCAGGATATTTACACACATTTTGTGAACAGCTATTTAAGATCCATCCGGGAGACGAGCGATGGGGGGTACATCACTGCGGGCCACATCTACCCCTCACTTAACAATAGCTTTGATTTCTTGATATTAAAGTTGGATTCAATTGGCCTCATAGAGTGGCAGCAATATTACGGGGGAAGCCAGGACGATTGGGCGAATGCCATTCAAGAGACCAGCGATGGAGGATATTTCGTCGCCGGATATACAGAATCCTTCGGTGCAGGCAACCTGGATTTCTGGGTCCTGAAATTGACTTCGATCGGAAATATCGATTGGGAAAGGGCCTATGGTGGAAGTGGAGATGACTGGGCAAATTCGGCTCAACAAACCAGCGACGGAGGATTTATTGTTGCCGGCGCTTCAGACTCATTTGGCGCGGGACTTTCTGATTTCTGGCTGATCAAACTGACATCTTTAGGAATTATCGAATGGCAAACGCCTTATGGAAATACCGGAGAAGAGGCCGCTTTTTCCATGTGTCAGACCGATGATGGTGGGTATATCGTTGCCGGCTCCACAGATTCCTACAGTGTTGGAGATTTTGATATCAAGGTCGTGAAGCTGTACTCTGACGGAGCGATCGATCCGTCTTGTGATCTGCCGGGGAGTTCAAATGCATCCATTGCCAGCACTGGCGCCGCGTTCTTTGATACATATGCAACTCCCTGGGACACAAGCATTGCTCCTCAAATCACAGATGTTACACCTCAAGAGAGCGATTCAGACGCCTTCCTGATCTGTGAGGAGCGGCTGGAAATCTCGGGAAGTGTGAAGACCGAAGGAGATGTAGGAATAGAGGGAGTGATCATTACATTTTCCGGGGGTGAAGGTGAAGCGGTAACTGACGCAGATGGAAATTATTCTCACAGTGTGAGCTATGGATGGTCCGGGACAGCCACGCCATCCATGGCCGGCTATGGTTTCACACCCTCCAGCCGGGAGTATACTGAGGTCATTTCTGACCAGGCGGATGAAAACTATACAGGTTTCATCGTGCATATCATCTCTGGTTTTGTCAGGACTGGTGGCGGTGATGGAATTGATGAGGTGATTATCACCTTTTCCAATAACGGAGGCGAAGTGGTAACAGCTGCAGATGGGAGCTATTCTCATGCGGTCAAAGAAGGCTGGTCGGGAACAGCCACCCCAGCAAAAAACTGTTACTCTTTCGCGCCTCCCAGCCAGCTCTACACCAATGTCATCTCTGATCACACGAATCAAGACTACACTGGAACATTTTTAACCTATACAATATCCGGCACAATTCTGATGGCATCGACTTCAGCACCATTGAACGGAGTGGTGATGTCCGGGCTTCCGGGAAATCCGGTGACAGATGCTTCGGGCTATTACGAAGCGACAGTGGATTGTGGCTGGTCCGGCACTGTGACTCCCACACTGTTGCGAACTGTGTTTACTCCTGTATCACAGGATTATGAAGATGTGCACTCTGACCAAACGAACCAGGATTATTGGGCTTATCCGGGATGGATAATCTCGGGTCTTGTCACGACTGCTGATGGCGAAGGGATGACAGGAGTGACCATCACTTTTTCTCCTGATGGAGGGGCAGCGGCAACAAGTGCGGACAGTAGTTATTCTCATACCGTGATAGAAGGCTGGTCAGGAACAGCCACACCGTCCATGGTCGGATATGTCTTCACACCATCCAACCAGGACTACACGAATGTGACATCTGACGTTCTCGACCAGGATTATACCGGCGAGGTCCTCACTTTTGTCCTGACGATACTCGCGACTGAAGGAGGGATGACTCAGCCTGCATCCGGAAGTTATACACACGCTCATGGAACTGAGATTAAAATCAGAGCTTTGCCAGATGATGGGTATGATTTTTCTCAGTGGTCTGGAGATGTTTTTTCTGGACTTGAAAAAGTCAATCCAGCACTCATTATCATGGACTCAGACAAGTCCATCTCCGCACAGTTTGAAAAACAAAAACTCTGTTTCATCGCAACAGTTGCCTATGGCACGCCTTCTCATCCGTACGTCAAGATTCTGCAGGATTTCAGGGATAGATACCTTGTGCACAGTCATCCAGGACGCAGGATCATTGAATTTTATTATAGGTATTCACCCCTTGTTGCGGACCTCATCTCAAGACATGCCGTTTTGAGGGTGGCTGTCAGGATTCACCTCCTGCCTCTGGTGGCATTGAGCTATGCTGTGCTTCGTTTTGGCCCAGGAATTTCGGCCGGTGTCCTTTTTCTCCTTTTTGTGTTGCCAACCTTTTTGGTTTTGTTCCGGAAAAGGAAGAGAAGATGCCTCATCACTTGAAAAAAGTGAAAAAAGGGGACAGGCCCCTTTTTTAGTTCCTGCGGACCAGACTTTATCTGGATGCAAGACCCTAAGCTTGATTCTTGTCTTGTCGCTTCAACACTGACAAGGCCTGACCCCATCCTCTTTATAAAATGACAGAAAGGGACTTTCTCTGAAAAAAGGGGCCTTTCCCCTTTTATTTGAATCAGAGGAAATTTTTTTCAAAGTATCGGCAGCTGTCTTCTATGGTTTGGTCAAAAGGGATGTAGTCGTGATTGAAGTCCTTTTTGCTTTTTTCGTTCGAATAGTATGTTTTCCAGCCACTCAGCTTTCCATACGCTCCAGTCAGCAACGGACGCCGGTGAGTGATGGAACTCAACAGTTCAAGACAGGTGCCGAGGAAGGTCAATAGAAATGACGGAACAGGAAAGGGATACGCTTTTTTCCCTGCATGCCTGGCAATGGCTTTTACGACCTGCGTGTATTTAACATTCGCCCCCACGACAAGATATTTTTCTTCGTATCTGTCTGAATCCAAAGCTTTTATGATGATCCTGACCAGATCTCGAACATCGACGACTGCAAGGCCTCCTGAGAAACATCCAAGGAGCGGCCCATTATAGATACTGTTGTACAGTTGGTTGTGGGGAGTGGAAAGGTTTGGGTCTCCGGGTCCCATTATCGATGCCGGATTGAAGATAACAGCCTTCAATCCCTGATTTCTAATCGCCTGTTCGACGATTTTTTGGCCTTCGTATTTTGAGACCATGTAATGAAAATGGCTCGACCAGTTGAACGGAGTCTCTTCATCGGCGAAGCGCCCGTCTTTATTGAATCCGTACGCCCCCACAGAAGAGATGTGGATCAATTTTGTGATGTTGTGTTCCAGACAGCCTTTTACGATATTTTCCACTCCGACCTTGTTCACAGCCATCAGTTTTTCCCGGTCTCTTTTCCAGTAGGAAATCAGTCCGGCCAAATGGATGACATGAGAGTGCCCCTTTACAGCCTCCCGGACTTCTTTTTTGTCTGTTATATCGCCTTCGATTAGGCGTAGTGGTTCAAGTCTTGACAGACTGTCTTTAAAAGTATCATCTGGCAGGACAAATGCGGTGATTTCCGTATTAGGAAAAGCCTTTCGGAGTTCCGGAAGAAGAATGCTTCCTACAAAGCCGGTGGCTCCAGTCACGAGGATTCTCATCACTCACTTTTCAGGAATAAATTTGACTTTGTGATACTTGAGATAGAAAAAGGTGTCATTCGCTATACCGAGGAGCGCATGGATGAACAAGGTATACAGGAATGACTTCGTGAGATAGGCGATGATTCCGAATATGATACTGCCCACGAACGCGCTGATAACCTCAATATCAGGATGCCCGATGTGGTATATGGTTGCAATTGTGGCTTGAATGAGGATAGCGATTAAAATCCCTGCTTTAGCCTCACCCGTCATTTCTATGATTGAAAAGAGAAATACCCCTCTGAAGGTGAATTCCCAGGAAAAATAATAGAAGAAAAAGTAAGCCAGCTCATAGAGGAAAAAGGTTTTTCGACTCCGGCAGGCATTCTTGGAAAAAGGGTACTGGTTTTTAAGCTTGGGATTCTTCAAGGAGACAAACACAGCGACGGCGCAAACAGGAATAGCGATGAGACAGAGTAGGAGTCCTAGCTTATAATTTCCAAACTGGAAGCCGAATCCTTTCAACACTTCATACGGTTGAGACGAGTAAAGAAAGATAACGATTGCGGGGATTATGAGGAGAAACAGACAGAAATAGATGAAGTAGCGAATAAATACCTGGAGGTCATCCGTATACTTTTTTTGAAGGTTTTTATAGTGAAAGAATGATGATAGCAGCGTGAAACCCAGAGCATAGATAAAAAACAGAAGTGAATACAGAGTCAGATAGTTTTGGAAGAAATCCTTCAAAAATGAAGTCATATGAATACTCTAGCTCTATTCGATATAACCTGATTTTTGCTCGGCATGATACCAATCCATTATGGCATGGAACTGCTTCTCTGTGTCATTGTCAGGAGTGAAACCCAGATCTTTAATGGTCTTCGATATATCATAATTCGTGTGAGATGTGATTCTTTTGGCCCTGTAATAGGTCAACTGGGGTTCGAATGAAGGAACGAAAAAATGAATAATTTTCATGAAAAAAGCAACGACAAACGGAGTGAATTTGGGGATGTAGAATCTCTGCTTTTTATTGATTCTCTTCAGTATGACAGAGAAAAACTCTTTCCAGGTCACATCAGAACCATTGGTGACAGTGTATGCGTTTCCTTCGATGTTTTGAGTGACACAAGCGAGGTAAGTGGCAAGGCTTAGATTATCCACATAGCAAAAAGGAAAAATCCATTTTCCGCCTGCGACAATCGGCGGAAGTCCGTCTTTTAATCCTTTGACAATCGGGGCACTTGAAGTCCTATCAAAGGGCCCGTAGACATCAGCCGGTCTCAGAATAACCAGGGGAAAGCTATTCTTTTTATGGGCTTCAAGGAGAAATTCCTCTGTTTTTATCTTGCTTTGAACGTAAGGTAAGTTGGGCGGTTTGCCAGGATTTTCCTCAGAGATGTTTAGTTTTTTATATCCCAGGACAAGAGCGGTTGACATGTAGATAAACTTCTTCAGGTTGGTGGAAGTGTTCGTGACATGATTCACGAAATTTTCTGTGGCCTCACAGATGTTTATTTCACAGGATTTTTTATCCGCCGTATCAGAAACTTCGGAGGCGCAATGGATGATGTAATCCACGTTTTCCGGGAGTTTAACTTTTTCGACCTTGCTCAAATCACCATAGGTCAATTTGACATCCAGTTCTTGCAGAAAATGGAGGTCGGATGTCTTCCTGACGAGACCATGGACATTGAAGTTTTTTTTCAGGAAGAACCGACAGAGGTTTGACCCGATGAATCCGTTTGCGCCTGTGATGAATACAGTTTCCATTTTTGCATTTTATTATACCTTATGAGAAGGAAATGTCATGGATTTTCTGCCAATTTGATTGATTTTTAGACGGAAAGGACTTTGATTCTTATGAAATGATTCTTTTTACTGATTCAATTTTTTTTGAGTTGCTTTGTCAATCAACCATGATCCGAGTAAGTCATCCGACTGGTCAATTCCATATGGCTTTATAGACAACGAACTCTCTGTAGCCGTTGCTTTTTTCTCTGAGACAGTACATGCGATTCTTTTTTATAGTAACCCAAGAGTCCAGCGGCATTCCCGGCGTGAAAAAAGGGTCATGCAAAGAAACGTGCATGCTGGCTGTTGTAATAAAAATCCCTTCTGGGTTGAAAATATCAAAGATGTTTTCGTTAGGATTTTTTCCCTCCTTAAAAGTCATGACATAGAGACGGGCTTTGTCATCTGTAAAAATGAATTGGAATGGAGGCCATCGTTCTGGAAAATATAATTTGTCCGTTAAAACTTTTGGCGTGTCTTTCAGCTTCTCTCTAATTTCCTGCACTAATTTTCCAGATCCTTTATCGGCTTGGTAATTCTTTCTAATCTTCCTCAGTAAGTTTCCATCAAAGTCATAGACGCAGATTTCATAGCCTCTATCCTCATTCCCAACATAGATATTTTCACTTGATATACACCATGCGGAAACATGCATGGGAAGCCTGAATTTGGTTGCTCTTATGGGTTGGACAACTTCAAACCTGTCAAGCTCTTTAATCTCTTTAAAGTCAGGATTGAATAGACCTAAAGCAAAAGTTAGAATCCCTCCGGATGGACTGAATAATGACCTCCTGATCAGATAATTTCCGTTTTCCAGAGGGTACACCATATTCCCCATAAAGCCGATGTTTAAATCTATATGGATTTCTTTGATTTGTTTTCCATCCTTGTTGAATATCATGATCTCAGATCTGCTAGGATTTGTGATTGGGAGTTCATCTTGATGGTTAATTTTTTGATAGGAAGGATTTTCAACTTCTCCAGGTCCCTGTCCTCTGCGTGCAAATGAAGAAATGAAATTGCCATATGGGTCGAATCTAAAAACCATATCCCCTTGGGTTGTCGGAGGCTTAAAAAGATAAATGTCTCCTTCAGAGTTGACATCAAAGCCCCATATATCAGTGAGTCCGATCGCTGCAACATCTTCTTTTTCCAGGTCGATGGTGAATTCCTCTTTAAGAGTCAGGGTTGTGAGCTCGCCTTTGATTTTGTAGGGTTCGAGATAGTTGATTATAACTTCGACTCCGTCTTCCAGGATCTTTTCCACTTTGTCCTGTCTCTGAGTGCAGAAACTGAGTGAAATTAGTGCTAAAAGTAAGGATAAATTTTTTTTCATTTTAGTCTCTTTATTTTTTACTTTTTTCTATTGTGCGAGAATTTTTCTAGATTTTGTTAAAAAGCGACTTTTTCTAAAAAAAGCAGCTCCTCCCTCTAATTTCAATGGGTTGAATTCAAAGAAGTCGTATTTTGGGAACGTTTTTGTCTTCCTTATTTCTTCTTCACTCTTGGGGCTCTGATCCAGTGGTCATTCCACATGACCAGGTCTTTATCATAATCGATATCAGATTTCAATTCATAAAGACCAGCTTCCGAACTCTTAGGATTGTACTTCCAGTTCTCTTTCTTCCCATCCCGGCCGAGGGAGATCACAATGATATCCTTATCGGTGCAGCCTTTGATCCCGTCATAGATGCCATTGCACGCTTTTCCGGTGTAAACGCGAAAGTTGTTTCCCCAGCCATCTTTAACAGGTAGGATTTTAAGGTAGAAGGGAGATAAGGCTTTGTTGAAATCCCCTTGCCTGTCGTATGTCCCGGCCTGTTTGGGTGG
>CAYFVQ010000310.1:0-11002 GCA_964346585.1 uncultured Eubacteriales bacterium
AATCCGGAAATCAGAGATGCGGCTGTGCGGGCCCTTTCTAATTGGCCCACTCTGAGCCCCAAGGAAGACCTGGTCCACATCGTCCAAACCTCTCAAGAACAGATCCACCAGATCCTGGCATTGCGGGCCTACATCCGGATGATCGAGATGGAACCCTACCGCTCACCCCAAAGTGCTGTTCAATCGCTGAAAGAGACACTCACATGGGCTCAAAGGCCAGAGGAAAAGAAACTTATCCTGGGAATTCTTCCTCAGTTTGCGTGTCCGGACGCGCTCCAGTTGGCTGAATCCCTCTTGAAAGAGCAAGCAGTGGAAGGGGAAGCTAAGGAAGCTATAAAACAGATCCAGCGAAGACTCAAAAGACAATAAAGGGACATTCCCCAAAGAATATCATTAATATCGGGGTCAGGCCTTAGTAACTTCAGTAATTTGAATCCAAATGAATCAACCAGCCCCTTTTAAATGAAATTACTGAAGTTACTAAGGCCTGACCCCATTTTCTACCTTGGGGAACGTTCCCATAATGCCATAAAGTTTTTTGAAAATTTGAGCGTTTTGCATTAGTATATAGCCATCTTTGAAAGGCTAATTTCTATTCGTTTCTCTGAACCATAAAGGAGGTAAACCTATGATAGAAGGCAGCGCTTCCGGAAAAAAGACTTCCAAACTTCAATACGGTATGGTCGGTGGCGGTCAGGAAGCTTTTATCGGAGATGTCCACCGCAAAGCGGTGGCCATGGACGGAAAGGCCGAACTCATGGCTGGCTGTTTTTCTCGTGATTACAAAAACACCCTTGCGACAGGAGAAATGCTGGGACTGGACAAGGAACGCCTCTACAAATCTTTCGAAGACATGATTGAGGCCGAGGGAAAACGTGAGGATAAAATCGTCTTCATTATCATTGTCACGCCAAATAATTCACATTTTCCCATAGCCAAACTGGCGCTTCAGAACGGAATTCACGTGGTTTGTGATAAACCATTAACTACTGACAGCAAAGATGCAGAAGAGCTCGAACGGCTCGCTGCTGAAAAAGACCTGCTCTTCTGCGTCACCTACACCTACACCGGCTATCCAGTCGTCAAACACCTTCGCGAAATGATCGCCAAAGGAGACCTGGGATCCATCCGTTTTGTCAACGCCGAATACCCCCAGGATTGGCTGGCCACATTTCTTGAGGAAACAGGACAGAAACAAGCTGTTTGGAGAACCGATCCGGAACAGACAGGAATATCCAACTGTGTCGGGGATATCGGCAGTCACATCGAGAACATGGTTTCCTATCTAACCGGCTTGAAAATCCAATCTCTCTGTGCCAGGTTGGACACCTTTGTGGAAGGAAGAGTCCTCGATGACAATGCCTCCATCATGGTCAGTTATGATAACGGAGCCAAAGGCCTCTACTGGAGTTCCCAGATTGCGGTGGGGCATGATAACGGGTTGAGAGTCAGGATTTACGGCACCCAGGGCTCTCTGGAATGGGCGCAAGAAGACCCCAACTACACCAGGATTTCCTACCTGGATAAACCGACTGAGATTATCTCCCGGGGACGTGACGACCTCTATTCTCATGCCCAGAACTATTCGCGCATCCCAGCCGGTCACCCGGAAGGGTATTTTGAGGCTTTCGCCAACATCTATTCGACGTTCATCACAGCCTTGAACAAGAGACTGTCCGGGGAATCCCTATCTAAAGAAGAGCTCGACTTCCCCGGAGTTGACGAGGGAATCCAAGGCGTGAAGTTTATCGAAAAGTGCGTCGAAAGCTCTAAAAAAGGAGCCGCATGGGTTGATTTTTGAGGAATTTCCAATAATTCAAGATGAGCGAAATTATGGCTTTTAAAAAAAGGTCAGGCTAGAGGAAAACAAAAGGCCCGATGGATTTTTAATGATTTGAAAAAAAGGAGGAGGTTATGACAAGACCTGTGACATTATTTACAGGGCAATGGGCGGATTTGCCCTTTGAAGATATCTGTCAAAAAGCCAGTGGATGGGGCTATGACGGCCTGGAAATCGCCTGCTGGGGAGACCACATGGAAGTGCGCAAAGCCGCCTCGGATAAAGGATATGTGGAAGAGAAGAAAAAAACGCTGGAAAAGCACAAGTTAAAATGTTGGGCTCTGGGAGCGCATCTCGCTGGGCAGTGTGTCGGTGACCGGTATGATGAACGGCTGGACGTGTTTGCTCCGGATGAAGTCAAGGGCAAACCCGATGAGCTCCGGGAATGGGCCGCTGAAGAGATGAAGGCCACCGCCAATGCAGCCAAGAATATGGGATGTGGCGTCGTGAATGGTTTCATGGGATCGCCGATCTGGAAATTCTGGTATTCCTTCCCACCGACTAGCGACGAGATGGTCGAAGAAGGCTTCAAGAAAATCCATGAGCTTTGGACACCGATACTCGACGAGTTCGACAAATGCGGAGTCAAATTCGCACTCGAAGTTCATCCCACCGAGATTGCCTTTGACCTCTACACAACACAAAAGCTTATGGAAGTCTTCGAGCACCGTCCGACATTGGGCCTGAATTTCGACCCCAGCCATCTGCTCTGGCAAGGAATGGAGCCCCATCTGTTTATCCGGGAGTTTGCGGACCGGATTTACCACACACACATGAAGGATGTGGCTGTGACCCTGGATGGAAAAGCCGGAATCCTCGGTTCTCATCTTCCTTTCGGAGACTTGAGAAGAGGATGGAATTTTAGGTCTCTGGGGCACGGGGATGTGAATTTCGAAGAGATAATCCGGGAACTCAACGATATCGGATACAAGGGGCCACTTTCCGTTGAATGGGAAGACAACGGGATGGACCGCGGATTCGGCGCCCAGGAATCGGTGGACTTCATCAAAGGAATGAACTTTTCTCCGTCTGAAATAGCTTTTGACAAAGACATGAAAGAATAGGCCGGCAAAAACGAGGAGTTTACCTTAGCCGGCTTTGTTCAGGATAACCGGTTAGAATAACCGGACAAACAAAATTTTTTTAAGAAGGCTAAAATGGCTGAGTTAAAAAACACGGGAAAAGAAAAAAAACTGTCCCGCCGGGACTTTCTCAAATCTTCGGCCTCAGCCAGTTTGGGAATGGCCATGGCAGGAGGGGCTTTGACCAGTGCTCCTTTATCCGGAAAAACACAAGAAAACACAAAGCAAAAAGAACTCCGTGTGGCTCTCATTGGCGCAGGGACTCAAGGTCGAGTGTTGATCGAGTCATGCCTGCGTATTCCCGGAATCCGGTTTGCGGCAATCTGTGATATTTGGGATTACAGCCAGCGTTACGCCAGCCGCTACCTGAAAAAATACGGGCATACCGTCAATGTCTATGAGGATTACCGGGCAATGTTGAGCAAAGAGAAGAATCTGGATGCAGCGATCGTTGCCACTCCAGACTGGATGCACGCGGAACACGCCAATGCCTGCATGCAAGCCGGCCTCCATGTCTACTGCGAAAAGGAAATATCCAACTCTCTGGACAGCGCTAAAACCATGGTCCAAACCGCCAGGAAAACAGGCAAGTTTTTGCAAGTCGGGCATCAACGACGGAGTAATCCCCGTTATATTCATGCCATTGACCACTTGATTCACGAAAAAAATTTATTGGGCCGGGTCAATGCCGTCTATGCGCAGTGGAACCGGGCCAGGAGCGATATGTTGGGTTGGCCCAAACAATACACCATGGACCAAAGCAAGCTGGAGAAGTATGGGTATGCCTCTATGACCGAATTCAGGAATTGGCGCTTGTTCAAAAAATACGGCGGCGGGCCGTTGGTGGACCTGGGTTCGCACCAGATCGACCTTTTTAGCTGGGTTTATGGAACAAATCCTTCCTCCGTCGTCGCCAGTGGAGGAATCGATTATTACAAAAACTGGCAGTGGTATGATAACGCCATGACGATATATGAGTTCAAGACAAAGACAGGGACGGCACGCGCCTTCTACCAGGTTCAAACAACGACCAAACACGGAGGCTTTTACGAAGCTTTCATGGGCGAAAACGGCTCGCTCCAGATATCCGAGGTCCCCCAAAGAGGGAATTGGGCCATGCGGGAGGCGCATGCGCCTGAATGGGATTCACTGGTCAAACAGGGACTCTTGAAATCCGAAGCTCCGCCCATCCAGAAAGTAGATACAAAAAATATTTTCCTGGATGTCCGGGTGACCGCTGAAGCCGGCCGCTGGCCTCTGCCCGTTGAAATGGCCAAGCCGGCCCACCAGCCGCACCTGGAAAACTTTTTCAATGCCATTATTCACGGTACTCCTCTCAACTGTCCGCCTGAGATCGCTTATGAAAGCGCGGTCGCGGTACTTAAGGCGAATGAGGTGATTGAAACCCGGCGTTATTTCCGTTTCCGATCCGAGCATTTTAGAGCATGAAGTACAGAAAAAAACTCCTTCTGATTCTAATCAGCTTAATCGGGCTGAGCTCCCTTGCCGCCCAGACTGAGCAGAAAAATCAAAAATGGGATGGGAGCCGCACGACTCCGGTGCATCTCATTCCCTTAAAGGACGAGTTCGACCAGCTCATCATCCCCACTGAAACTTATCCATTGCCTTATTCCACACGATACTCCTGCGCCCCCTGCCATGATTATGGCCTCATCCAGAATGGCTTACACTTCAACTCTGCGTCTTCCTCCCAGCATGGCCGGGCTGGAGAGCCTTGGGTCTGGGTCGACCCTCTCACCGGGACTGTCCTGCCTCTCTCCAACCGATCCTGGGAACGCATGTGGAATCCCCAAGAGCTGGGCTTGACTCCCTGGGATTTCACTCTCCTGTTTGCTAGACATATGCCGGGTGGGGATAGCGCGGAGCCTAAAAGCGATGAAACCAGCCCGGAATCCCGCTGGAACGTATCCGGAAAACTCGAAATCAACTGCATGGGCTGCCATAATGCCTCGAGAATGCAGAGCCACAGCGAATGGGCGAAGCAGGTATTGCGCCATAATTTCCGCTGGGCGGCCACTGCGGCATCGGGTTTCGGAGAAGTCGGGGGGATGGCCTCCCGCCTTCCTGGAACCTGGGATATTTATGACGGGCCCAATCCGGATGATACTGAATGGGCCGTGGTTCCCTTTGTCCGGTACAGACCTGAATTATTCGATTCTAAACACCGTGTGTTTTTCGATATCCCTCCCAAACCAGACGACCAACGCTGCCTCAATTGTCATTCTGTCTCCCAGGTCGGTTCCAAAAAATACAGTAGCGAGGAAGATATCCATTCAGCGGCAGGTTTGAAATGTGTCGACTGCCATCGGAACGACATCAGCCATTCCATGATCCGCGGGTACGAGCGAGAAGCCGAAGAGTCACACAACCATGAAGTCGCTGACTTCACTTGTAAGGGCTGCCATATCGGTCCAGATCTATCTCGCAGGGGAGGGTCATCTGCAGGACGCCTGGGAGCACCCTATCCCCAGCATTCTGGAATTCCAGCCGTTCACTTCGAGAAACTGACCTGCACTGTCTGTCATTCTGGGCCTGTGCCTGCAAAGAAGTTCGCACGAGTGCGAACTTCCCGGGCTAACCGGCTCGGAATCTATGGAGTCGCCCAATGGTTCACAAATCTCCCCCATATCATAGAGCCTGTATTCGTCAGAGACAGTACGGGGAGGATTGCCCCTCACCGCCTGATGTGGCCGGCTTTCTGGGGGATGTGGAAAGAAGAGGCTGTACTGCCCATCAAACCGGTTGAGATAGAAGCGGCTGCCGCAGATATTCTGGCTTCCGAGAAGCATATTGCTGAGATTCTGACTGCCTTCACCCTTTATTCAGGAATCGAAGGGACTCCTGTTCTGGTCACATCCGGAAAAGTCTATGAACTCAATGTGGATGGCGGACTCGACGTTTCACTCTATTCGGGGATGAAAATTCGTTCGGAAACACTGTGGGCCATAAAAAAAGAGGAAGCCATCACACCTCTTATCCCAGACTTTGATCCCCAGGCCGAAGAGGTGGATGTCGACACAGAAACCCGCATCCGGAAAGCACTCGAGTCATTGGCGACTATCAGTGATGCTCCAGGTCAGCCAGTCCTGACCTACAAAAATATCATGTTTCAGGTTTCAGAGGGCTACCTGGAGAAGCAAGAAGCTCCGGGAAAAACCGTCGAGAATCCACAACTCTCCTGGCTCCATGAGGATAAGATCCAACCGATAGTTTCTGAATTTGACGTTCGCACAGTGGTGGCGACTGTGGGGGAGGAGCACACCCTGACCGAAGAGCAGGTTATACGGGTTCTCCAATCCCTCTCCAATCTGGACAATCTTCAGAAACCTAGGGAAGCCAAGAGATTCTTCTACATATCAGGTGGACAGATGTTCAGGCTGGATGAATCAGGTAATCTCGCGGCAGAAGAGCACCCTGCCGCTGAACCGGTTGTCTGGCCGCTGGCGCATCAAGTCAGGCCAGCCCAGCAGTCCCTCGGGATAAACGGGTGCACAGACTGCCACACAGAAGGATCAGCTTTCTTCTTCAACAGTGTGCAGGGTGACGGGCCTTTAAAAACACAAAGGATGGCTGTCCGCTCGGCTCACACATTCATGGACCTGGACAAGCCTTTTCAAAAACTTTTTGGCCTTTCCTTTAGAATACGCCCTCTGTTCAAAGTGGTCTTGTTTGTTTCGGTCCTGGTTGTGGGCTCTCTGCTGCTCATCATGGCTATGATTGCCCTGGCACGACACTCCGGGCTCATAGAAAAGAGGAGACAGTCTTGATTTTCAGTATAGTGACTGCCCTATCTGTGCTAGGGATGTGCTTTGCCCTGACAATCCACCGCTTCAGAAAATCACACAAAGCATCCAGGACAAGTCCTGACGAGGTTCCTGTATCCTCCTATTTTCCCTGGCTTTTCAACCGGCTGTATGCTTTTCTCAAAACAGCCGGCATAAAGGGCTGGAAAGAAAGGTATCAACGGTGGGTTGTCCTGCGTCATCCTGGCAGAGAACGATTGATTATTATCTGTCTGGGCACAAGTTTTTTCCTTCTTGTTGCCAGTGGATTTCCTTTTGCCCTGTTGAGCGCGCCGAGACTGTTTGGAATATTCCTTCTCCTGCATGTCACACTGGGCGGTGTATTCGCTGTATGCCTTCCTCTGGCTTTAATTTTGAGGGCCAGACATTACAGTTTTGACACGGAAGATCCAGCGCATGGCCAAGCCTCTTCGTCACCTGTAGGAAAAAGCATTATCACCACGCCGTGGCCAAAAATCTTTTTTTGGCTCTTCGTCGCGTCAGGACTCTGTTTGATCGCCACAGCCCTGACCTTGATGCTGCCCCATTTTTCCTTGGTCGCTCAAATGGACCTGTTTGAGGTCCATAGATACAGTGCCTTGGTGTCCCTGCTTTCATCCATCGCTTTTACCTATTTCAGCCGGGTCGATGATAAAAAGTGAAAAGATTCAAGGCCAATCCGTGTTTCGGTTCGCCCATCAGGCTATGGGAACGACCTTTGAACTCCTGATCTCTGGGTTGGACGAAACCTACAGCCGACAAGCTTCTCAGGCAGTTTTCTCTGAGATCGACCGGATCGAAAATCTCTTCAGCCGCTTCAATCCCTGTAGCGATATCGGGCAGATCAACAATCTCAAACCCGGTCAATCCCTGATGATAGGGATTGAAACGTACGAGTGCCTTAAAACTGCGGCTTCGATTCAATCTCAAACCAGCGGGGCTTTTGATGTCAATATCGGGTCTCTGGTAAAATACAAGGAGGAACATGCTCCTGCATTTCAAAAACTAAACACAGGTATCATGGAACTTATTGATCTCTCCCGGACATCCCGAGGTTACACGGTTAAAATCCGTCAGAAAGAAGCGGGAACTCAAGAAAGACATATACAACTGGACCTTGGAGGCATCGGAAAAGGATACGCCTTGGATAAAACCCTCGAGATCCTGTCCGATTGGGACATTGATAACGCATTGATACACGGTGGAACCAGTTCTGCATTGGCCGTTGGTGTCCCCCCGGATAGCTCTGCCAGAGATAAGGGATGGCCGGTCGGAATCGGGGGCACCTGGGAGTGCGCTCAATCCCCGAAAGAATTTTTCCTGAAAGATAGAGCCTTGAGTGGCTCCGGCACCGAAGTCAAGGGAAAGCATATTATCAACCCGAGAACTGGAGGTCCGGCCAAAGGCCATCTGGCTGCCTGGGTCTCTCATCCCTCTGCGGCTATTTCCGATGCCCTATCCACGTCGTTCATGGTGATGGACACAGAAGAAGTTAAAGCTTTTTGCAGCAGCCATCCCGAGGTTTGGGCCCTTGTCATCATCGATCCTCAGAACTGTCAGGTATTCAATAAGGACATCACGAGCTAATAGATAGATAGTTAGTTAGATTATTAGCCTGGATTATTCACGAGTCGAGGTTGCTGTAGATGCGAGGCGTGGCCCATGAAGCTGTGGTCGTCCACCGCAATTGGGCCGCAACAAAGCAGATGCAGTGAGATCGGCTTGCCTGAAAGGTAAAAGATGCCGACATAGAGAGAATGAATGGACATAAAAGAAAGCTTGACTCTTGATCTTGAGAAGATCTTACCTAAAAAGCTCAGATCACCGAAAATAATATTTAGTGTCGGCATATTTTATGAATAATTCAGGTTAGTTAGTTTGTTAAAAAAGGAGTTCATTATGATAAAAAAGATTTATCTTGCCACTCTATTTCTTTCTGTATCCGTCCTTTTTGTCCTGGGAGGAGGCGGCGATTTCCAGAGCGCGGACCAGGAGAAAGTGGTGTTGGAGCTGAAACTGCCCAAACCCATGTTCGTGGGAACGCCCAGAAACATCCGTTCCCCCAACTTGGAAAGAATAACCGGTAAAAAACGGGGGCCGTTCTACGTTCCCAAAGGCACTGAACTTCTTTCTCTGGGTAAGCCGGTCACTGGCAGCGATACGGAGCCGATCATCGGTGAGCTGGAATTTGTCACGGATGGGGAAAAATCCGGTGAGGAAGGATATTTCGTGGAGTTCGGACCAGGAGTGCAGCATGTGCAGATCGACCTCGAAGGTTCCTTCCATCTTCATGCCATTTTAATTTGGCACTACCACAGCCAGGCACGAGTGTACCGCGATGTGATTGTTCAGGTTTCAGATGATCCCGACTTTATCACAGGCGTCAAAACGATTTTCAATAACGACCATGACAACTCTTCCGGACTGGGAGTCGGAAAAGACAAGGAATACATTGAAGTCAACGAAGGACGCCTGATCGACCCTAGAGGCATCACGACCAGGTATCTTCGCCTCTACAGTAGAGGAAACACCTCGAATGATATGAATCATTATGTCGAAGTGGAGGTTTACGGCACCCCTGCGAGATGAATAAAAAAAACGCCCTTTATGGGCTATTCCTGCTCGCTGTCCTCGCCGCTCTCCTGTTTCGCCTTTTCCAACTGGACCTGCGTCCCATGCACCATGATGAGGCCAACCAGGCTGTCAAGTTCGGTATCCTGCTGGAGCAAGGTGAATACCGTTATGACCGGACCGAACACCACGGCCCCACCCTCTACTACCTGTCACTCCCTTTGGCCTGGATCGCTTCCGGCACGTCGTTCTCTGCCTTGAGTGAAGTGACCCTGCGCTTGTTGCCCGTGATTTTCGGAGTGGGGATAATCCTCCTCCTTTTGCTTTTTAAAGACGGATTCTCTCTTGAGGCCGCTGTTTTTGCCAGTTTTTTAACTGCCGTCTCCCCGGCCATGATCTTTTACAGCCGATTCTACATCCAGGAAACGCTGCTGGTCTTTTTCCTAGTGGGAGCGGTCGCCGCCTCCTGGCGATACACCCGGACCCGCTCTCCCTACTGGGCCGCAACTTCCGGATTTTTCTTCGGGATGATGTTTTCCACAAAGGAGACCTGTATCATCGCCTTCGGTGCCATGCTTGCAGCTCTGTTCCTTGCGCACTTTTCTTTGAAAAAACAAAGCCAGCCAAAAGACACTCCACCCATGCCAAAAATCAGCCATCTATTCATTTTCCTCATGACAGGAGTCCTAGTCTCTCTCCTCCTCTACTCCTCTTTTTTTCAAAATCCCAAAGGAATTCTGGATTCTGTACTTGCTTTCAGTAACTATTTCAACCGAGCGGAAAGCGCTGGATTCCATTCCCATCCAGTGTATTATTATTTAAAGATGCTGGCTTTTTCTCAATACGGGAATGGACCGATCTGGAGTGAAGCCTTGATCTTGGTACTCGCCTTAATCGGAGGTGTGGCGGCCTTCCGGCCGCATCCCCCTGGAGAGTCGAGTCCATTCTTCATTCGTTTTGTCACTTTCTATACACTCCTCGCCACAGCGGCATACTCCCTGATCCCATACAAGACTCCCTGGAATATGCTTCCTTTTTATATCGGATTTATCCTCCTAGCTGGACACGGCTCCGCTTTTCTAGTCAGAATCAGCAAAAAACGCGTCCTCCAGATCGCTGTTGTTCTTGTAATCTGTCTTGGAGTTTTTCGCCTCGGAATACAAAGCTACAGTGCCAACTTTAAATACTACGCGGACTCCCGCAATCCCTATGTCTATGCCCACACCAGCCCTGGTTTTTTGAATCTCGTCAAACGTATTAATGAGCTGGCTCCCCTTCATCCAGACCAGAATCTGATGCTGGTCAAAGTGATCACAGAGCCTGATGAAGCCTGGCCTCTCCCCTGGTACCTGAGGCGCTTCGAGAGGGTTGGATACTGGCAGGAAGTCGATGAGGCCGGATCACTTGCCGATGTTCCCCTTATCGTTTCCTCTATCAACAAAACAAGCCAGCTCCAGCCTCATCTGGAAGACAATCACCTGCTCGAATATTACGAACTGCGACCCGGAATCCTGTTGGCTCTGTATATCGAGCAGAATCTCTGGGACGTATTCTTGCAGAAGAAAAAAGTGATGTAATGGACATTTCAATCGTTATACCCGCATTGAACGAAGTCACAAAAATCCGTTTTGATGTGGAAGCGGCCGCCTCTTTTATCAAGAATACCGGGTTGAGCGGCGAAGTGATAATCGTCGACGATGGGAGCA
>CAYFVQ010000311.1:0-16947 GCA_964346585.1 uncultured Eubacteriales bacterium
TTTATCGGCTTGTATTTCAACTCGCTGAGACGGTCATCTTTCCGAGGTGGGTAGACGGCTATTCCGCTCCCCCCTCCGGCTAATCTCCTTCTGGTATCAGCGGCAGTCGGATTGCCGAACCCCGGTCCCCATATGACTTGAGATTCGATTTGCTGCCCGTACTTCCAGACATTGATTTGCACATCAAAATCGTATTTTCCGTCTTGAAAGGTCAGGACCCTCTCGACTCGTGTCCCTCTCTCATCCGCGAATTGAAAGCGAAGCTCACCAACCCTCTCTCCGGACAGTATCAGTTCGAGGTTTGAAGGCTGATAGAGGGAATTGTTGACGAGGCTGTCGAAAGATGAATCGTCTGTTCGCAAAGAGAAAGGATAGATCTCAACCTCTGAGGCGAGTCGAGAGACAAGTTCCAGGTCTTCTTTATTCTCATCTTTGTGCTTTTTTAGTTTCCAGCTCTTTAATACGGCTCCCTTGTTGCTCCAAATCGCTTGATACAGTGAAGTATCGATCAGGATTTCTTCTTCGGCTTGAGAAGAAATGACTTGAGGGAGCCTTTCTTCTGTGGGCTCCTCTTTTTCCTGGATAGTCCGTTGGGCTTCAGGCGATTCCTTGGCGTAAGGAAGCTGTTCTGGCTTCTTTGCGATTTCTGTGATGCTTTCAGCCGGGATTTCTGGCTGAGGTTTTTTCTTGAAGAAAATCGCTTGGTAGAGAACCAATACCAGAAAGGAGAGGACGATAGCGACTAATACTCTTTTTTCCATTGAATATCCTCTTAAGGTACGTGATCGACTCCTCCAGGATGAAAAGGATGGCACTTAGCAAGCCTTTTGCCTCCTAAAAATATTCCTTTGAGTAAGCCGTGTTTTTTTATTGCTTCAGAGGTGTACACCGAACAGGTCGGGGTGAAGCGACAGTTGCGTCCGAACAGAGGGGAAAGGAGCAACTGGTAAATTCTTATTAGGAATATGGCTATTTTTTTCATGGAGAAGAGTTATTCTCGGAAATGGATTTTATGGCAGACAAGTAGTCTTCTTGAAGCTTCTGCCAGGAGGCCCCGAGGATCTCTTGTTTGACGATAATGATGATGTCAATAGAGTCTTTGAGCAAGTTTTTATTCCTTCGGAATAATGTTCTTATCCATCTTTTGAATTTATTTCTTTTAACAGCATTTCCGACTTTTTTACTGACAACGACTGCCATTCTGGAAGAACTTGAAGCGCTGGAGAGATAAACAAGATTGAAATATTTGCCTCTGTAACGCTTGCCTTTTTTATAAAGGTGGAAAAATTCCTTGTTCTTTCTTATTCGTTCGGGAGGGCCAAAGGTTTCATCCATTAACCCGCGAGTCTTTTTCTGCCTTTTTTTCTTCTGTTCTTGATTATGTGCTGGCCGCCTTTTGTCCGCATGCGCACTAGAAAACCATGATTCTTTTTTCTTTTTCTCTTGTTGGGCTGGAAAGTTCTTTTCATCTTTTTAATTCTCTGTGTGTATTGTCAGAGAAAGTATGTTAATAAACCTTCTTTTATCTGTCAAGCTAGAAAAGAGGGCGTTCCTTTTCTCTGCCAACGTTCTTTTTTTTCTTTGCATAAATTTTGACTTCACTTACATACCGCGGCGTGCCCGCACACAGAGGAGATTTCATCCAGTTTGTGATGATGAAAGAAGGAGAAAAAAGGTTCAATTTTTATTGGAAATTGATTTGACTCCTTGGGATGGATTGACTATAATAATCCCCCATGGACTCCTTCAAGGTTGGTGAAACAATCATTTATCCCAATCAGGGGCTAGGCATTATTGAAGACATCCAGGTCGAAGATTATTTCGGGGAAAAATCCAAAGTGTATCACCTGAGGATTATCTCGAACAACACTCTCGTCATGGTTCCCTCATCCAATGCTGAAGAAATAGGGATTCGAAAACCCATCTCGGTCAGGTCTGTCAAAAAGATTTTTGATTTTATGCGGAACGGCGATGTTGATGTCCCGATGAACTGGAAAGGAAGATACAAGGAGCACCTCAACCTTTTGAAATCCGGAACGATGCTGGACATGGTTATGGTCTTGAAAAGCCTGTATTACTTGAACCTCATCAAGCCTCTTTCTTTCCGCGAGAAGAAAATGATGGAAAGGGTCAAAGAACTTATTGTCTCAGAAATCTCAGAAGTCGCTTCTCTTTCCATTTCAGAAATCGAACAGAAGATTATGGAAACTCTCTCCCTCTGCTTCAAAGACACCGTTTCCCGTCTTGATTCTTGATTTTATAGGAAATGTTCTTCCCTGCCTTTGTCCTCTTTTTGTTTTTTCTTTTGCTGAGTGCTTTTTTTTCATCTTCTGAAACTTCCTTTATCTCTGCCAGTCCGTTCAAGCTGGATTATTTGGAAAAGCAAGGCTTAAAAAGGGCTGCGCTCGTTAAAAAAATGTTGAAGAAAGTGGACAGCCTCCTGGCTACTATTCTTATCGGGAACACTCTTGTGAATGCCGCAGCTGCCTCTATCGCCACTTTTATTTTTGTCTCTTTTATTCCGAACAAGAACCATGCGGTTTTACTGGCCACGGTCGTGACGACTTTTTTAATTCTCGTGCTTTCTGAAATCACACCAAAGACCTATGCTGCACACAATCCCATAAAGCTTTCCTTCCTGTTCATACAACCCATTCGGTTTTTCATCGTTGTTTTTTATCCATTTGTCAAAGTGTTTACTTTTCTTTCTCGGCTCCTTGTCCCCTCTTCTCAAAAGACGGGGGGCGCTCTTGCTCGTTCTCTGAATGAGGAAGAGATCAAAGTATTGTTATCTGCTGGGATAAAAGGAATGTCAACGCTGAGAAAAAAGATGATCTCAGGCGTTCTGGATATCGGGTCGCGTCCCATTCGGGAAGTCATGATTCCTCGGCCTCAGATCAAAGCGATTGAAATCACTTTCTCCTCTCAGCAGATACTGAATACAATTCTATCCGGTGGATTCTCCAGGTTTCCCGTCTACAAGGGAGAGCTGGACAATATCGAAGGAGTGATTCATGCCAAAGATATTATTCCATATCTTGTTGATAATAAAGAATTTAAATTGAGGTCGCTCCTGAGAAAGCCGCTTTTTCTTCCGGAATCAGCTTCACTAGAGAAAGCCCTGCTGCAGATGCAGGAGACAGCCAACCATCTCGTTTTTGTTGTGGATGAATTTGGGAGTATGGAAGGGATCGTCACGCTAGAAGACATCATCGAAGAGATTGTGGGGGAGATTCAGGATGAATACGATGCCAAAGAAAAAGATTTATATGTCCAGATAGAGGAGAATGTGTATGTGGTCAGAGGAGGAGCTTCTATCAAAGATATCAATCAGAGGCTTGCCCTTGCGCTTCCGGAAAAGAGTGAATACACGACGATAGCAGGCTTTTTTCTTCATGAATTTGGTAAGATTCCTCACGAGGGAGAAGTGTTGAATTATAAAGATTTTAAATTTGTTGTCGAGAGGATGAGCAAACACCGTATCAGCCTTCTCCGAGTTATAACAGAGCTTGCAGAGGATAAAAACAAGAATGAGAATCGTCGCAACGAATAAAAAAGCGAATTACAATTATGAGATCCTGGAAAGAATGGAAGCGGGCATCTCTCTTCTTGGAACCGAGGTCAAATCCATCAGAGACGGAAAGATCAGTTTAAAGGAGAGCTATGCGGAGATAAAGGGAGGGGAAGTTTTTCTCGTTAACTGTCATATCAGCCCTTATGAACCGGCGAGTCGGTTCAACCACGACCCAAGACGAGAAAGAAAACTTCTGCTCCATCGACGCGAGATCAAACGATTGATAGGAAAAATCCAGGAAAAGGGATTAACGCTCGTCCCAACAAAGGTCTTTTTCAGCGATAAAGGAAAAGTGAAAGTAGAAGTCTCCCTGGGCAAAGGGAAAAGGGCTTACGAGAAAAGAGAAGCTATTCGGGAGAGAGACCGCAAACGAGAATTAAGAGCTGAACTTAAAAAGGTCCGGCGATAGCCAACAGGCCGTCTTTATCGCTTCCACCATACTGTTCGCGTTGGCCTTTCCCTGGCCAGCGATATCAAAGGCTGTCCCATGATCGGGAGAAGTTCGAATGAATGGAAGACCCAGAGTGACATTGACTCCTTTTTCAAAAGACTCAAGCTTGAACGGGATGAGTCCTTGGTCATGGTAAAGGGCGATGACGATTTTTTCGGAACAGTTTAAGGCCTTCCAGAACACAGTGTCAGGTGGATAGGGTCCGCTGATTCTCATGCCTTTTTTTTGAGCATAAGTTATAGCGGGGATGATTTCCTCTTCCTCTTCTGAACCAAAGAGCCCTTCTTCTCCAGCGTGAGGGTTTAATCCCGCAACCAGGTAGTGGAATGTCCCGGGCTTAATGGTTTCGATTGTCTTATGGAGGTTGAGGAAAAAATCCTGAAGATTATTCCTTTTGATTTCTTCCAATGCGGATTTTAACGGAAGATGATGGGTGAACAAGGCCACTTTCAACTTTTCTGACCAGAAAGTCATGATAGCCTGGGAGTAAGCTCGGCTGAGGAAATCCGTATGGCCAGACCATTTTAAACCAGCAAGATTCCAGGAGTGTTTGGATATGGGCGCTGTGACAAAAGCCTGGACTGTCCCTTTTTCGGCCTCTTCAACGGCTCGCTTGAAAAAAAGGAAAGATGCTTCTCCGTTTTCCTTTGAAGGGAAACCTTTCTTGATGGTTTTTAGAGGCGCCTCTATCTCCAGAAGAGAGATTGAAGGGGCCTGGGATTCCTTGGGTTTCTCATAAGGTTCGATTTCTATGTCGAGGCCCAGACTTCGCTTTTCTTCTTCAATCACTGAAGAGGAGCCGAAGAGTAGATAGGATATTTTCGGAAGAGAATTTCCGGATGAGAGAGCCTTGAGTACGGTTTCGGGTCCGATTCCCCCTGGATCCCCAAGAGTGATCCCAATCCTGGGAAGGCTCATTTTGTTTGTCTTTTTTCTTTTGCTTCCTTCGCTTCGTTCAGCTTATACAAATACTTGATGCTGCTCTTATAAATCAATAAATTGGGAGCGTTATCGCGGTTGAGCTTTATACAGTTTTTATCATACCATTCAATGTATCCCTCGATAGTTTCTCCATCGTTGAAGACAACTCCTATGTGTGTTTTTTTGTTCATCTGTTTGAGGTAGTAGTAATTTTCGGCATGTGTTTCAGAGGGAGGATGGACTTTCTTTTTGGATGAGTCTCGGCTCATCTTATCCTTGATTTCAGATAAGTTGGGTCTGATAAGCTTCCTGTTCATGTTTTACTTCTCCAAGAATTAAGCTGGAATAGAAAGTCAGAAGTTCTTTACACCTAATGATAACATTATCATTTGTAAATTTCAAGGATTCGAACTGAATAGTCTATTTAGGTCAGAAAAAGAGGATAGGATTTGTCTTTGAATCGGGGTCAGGCCTTGTTAAATTCGATGCCAGAAAGCTTCCTTCAGGCCATGTATCTCGAAATCCTTATAAGGCCTGACCCAAATGGATTGAAAGGGACAGTCCAAAAAAAGGGGCCTGTTCCCTTTTTCTGACTTTGCAGAACAGAGAAGCTTCCTTTTCAAACGATTTCCGAAATCTTCTTTGAAATGAGAATGAGAGAGAAATCTGTAGGAGAAATTGACTTCCCATATGGGCATGTGCTATAAGCGGGGCGCATCAGGTTAAATGGAATGAGCCAAGAGGGAGGAAGACAGTGGTAGACCTTGGAACGGTTCTGTTTTCCATGCATTCACCATCATCGAGAAAGGAGGAATGAGGATGAAAAATTCAGGAGATACTTTCAAAGGGAGAGTGGCCATCGTCACGGGCGGAGGACGAGGAATAGGAAAAGGGATTGCCAAGAGGCTTGCTGTTGCTGGAGCTGATGTCATTATCGGAGATGTCGATAGGAGTCTTGCCGAAACAGCCGCTGAGGAGTTGGAGAACAGATTGGGCAGAGCCATCGCTGTTCAGGTTGATGTGACCCAAGAAGATTCGATTGCTGCCGCTGTGAAAATGGTTTTGAAAGAATTCAGAAAGATCGACATCCTCATAAACAATGCGGGGATCATGTTCAGGACGCGGATACTCGATATATCTTTGGAAGAGTGGAGAGAGACTCTGCTCGTTAACCTCACTGGTCCATTCCTTTTCACTCAGGCTGTGATCCCTTCGATGAAGAAGACGCGATACGGACGGATTGTTAACATTTCTTCATCAGCCGGCAGGAGTGTGAGCACTCTGGGTGGAGCTCATTATACGGCTTCAAAGGCCGGCTTGCTGGGCTTGACGAGGGCAGTGGCTAAGGAAGTTGCCGCCTCTGGGATCACTGTGAATGCAGTGTGTCCAGGGCTCATTGATACACAAATGGCGAGGGATACGACAACAAAGAAGGAGCTGGAGATGTTCCTTGATTCTTTCCCGATTAAAAGGTTAGGGCTTCCCGAAGAGATCGGAGATCTGGTGATCTTCTTGTGCTCTGAGAACGCGTCTTATATCACCGGGGCCTCCATTGACATCAACGGTGGAGACTTGATGATTTGAAATAAAAAATTAAAAAAGGGGACAGACCCCTTTTTTAAAGAAGAGGGACAGTCCCTCTCTTTCTTTAATATAAGGACTGAAAGGGATAGTCCCAAAAAAAGGGGACTGTCCCCTTTTTTTGTGCTATCAGGATTCATGAGGGTGTTTCTTGAGTGTTTGATAGATGAGAGGAAGAACGAGCAGTGTGACCAGAGTGGATGTGATGAGCCCTCCGACGACGACTGTGGCCAGAGGCCTTTGAATCTCTGCTCCCGAACCCTTGGCCAAAAGAAGGGGATTCTTATTCACACCAAGATCAATGATTTCGGGGAGAGTGAATTCTTTTTTTTTGTGGGATAACAATTGCGCTGTAAAAAACAAAAAAGAAATGACAGCGATGAGTGTTTTTTTATCTTATTGTCCTTAGTATTTTAGTGGACTTTATCGGGGATGGAAAGCAGGAGATTTTTGGAAAGTCTTAGATACGCCACCAGTATGAAAATTTGATGAAGTAATACCGGCCTTCTCTTCGCCATATTCCTGAATCGTCTTCTTCCTGGTTGTCGTCTATGCCGAAATAAAAAACAGTCCCCGGGCGGTATTCGTAGCTCAACAGGATGCTGTTGTAGAGTTCTTTGTGGTAGTCGTTGTAGTCAGTGATCAAGCGTAAAGAGAGAGCGCGGGTCAGCTGGAGGTTGATCCGCTGGCTGATGATGTTGACCTCGTATTCCTTTTCCCCACCTTTTTCTCTGTAAAAGATGTCATTCCGGAAATTGTAGAACAAACGGAGGTTGGTGATTGGTTTTATAGTCAATCTTCCCCCGATGGAAGTTTTATAGCCTAGATAAGGAGGGTCGCCGCTGTAGTATATGCTGTCACCGAAGGAGTAGGAAATGCCTCCGCTCAGCCAGGAAAGGGGATCAGTACCGATACTTCCCCGGAAAGTTTTTTTATTGAAATTAATTCCTTCATATCTCTCCATCTCATCCGTATAAGATGCCATGATAAAGGACTGCTTCCAGCCGTTCAGGAAGAAGGAAAACTGATAATCTTCATCGGTGAGAGTGTTGTCGAAATCGTAGATTCTTCGGTACTCAAAAGAAGGACGGATGGATATGATCAGGTCATTCATGGGGAGAAAGGCATACCCGATACGGGAGTTGAAATAATGAATATCTTTCCGGCGGAAAAACCCGGTGGCGGCCTCAAAATCCGGATGGATGCTCGTCCAGTTGGCGGAAAGTGTCAGGTGGCGGGCAGTCCGGCTGAAGCTCAGGTTCATGGCTGGCACTAAATCCGTGGTTTCCTCTCCCACTTTACTCATAGAGCCCAGGAACTGGAAGGAGAATCTGTAGTAATTGCTGAATTTAAGATGGCCGTCGAAACCCAGGACGCGGTTATAATTGTCTGTCAAAGAATCCACAGAGCGTCCCATTTCTTTATCAGTCAGGATAAACCCGATGTGGGATTCGGGGTAGAGGTCCCTTTTCAGGCGGAGAACATTGACGAAAGCTCTGTGGGAAACGTCTTCAGGGAAACTTCCGGACGGGATGTCGATTTCTGGCGGGTTTTCGTCATAGGTGCTGAGAAAGCCGAGAGTGGTCTGTCCCATTTTTCCTGAGAGCTTGACTCCCCATAACGGATTGACGATTTTTCGAGTGTAAACCAGCTCCAAAGGAGTATCAAAAAAATCTTTGCCTTCGAGGAAGAACGGCCTCTTTTCCGGATAATAGAGGGCATACCTCTGGTTGACATCGATCTGCGGCATGTCTGCCTCGATCTGGCTGAAATCGGGATTATAGGTGATGTCTGCTGTTAAATCAGAGGTGATCCCGTATTTCAAGTTTACGCCTGCTTCTGGTTCAGGTTTCTGGTCATCCTGCTTCATCCCTGTCATAACGGGCATGACTTCAAAATTCTTTCCCTTTTCGATGGCACCATCGATTTCGAGTGTTCCGGCTTGTATAAGGAAGCCGTTGATGTCGCGAGAACGTGGATGCCAGTAAATTTCTTCGTTTTTCCTCCGGATCGTTCTCATGATCTGGAGCCCCCATTCCTGCGTCTCCGTGTTGGGGAATCGCAGGCTTTTAAAGGGTATTGCCAGTTCAACGGTATACCCTGAGTCATCTTTTTTGGCATTGGAAAGAAAAAAAGTATCCCAGTTCCTGTCAAATCCGAAGAATCCTCCGCCTCCACCGCCTCTTCCGCGTCCCCTTCTCCGAACCTCTGTGTAGACTCCGTCAACTTGAATTCCGCAGGGATTGACCTGGAAGACAAAAGCTCTCTTTTTATCGTTAAAGGTATCCAGGTAGATCGTGACATCATCATCACCGTAAACCGAATCTCTTTTGGTGAGGCATGCTCGGATGCCTTTGGGGTTTGAGTCATAGCAGTGAAAAGCGATATATAGATTTTTTTTATCGTATCCGATGTAAACGAGTGTTTTTTCTGAAGGTGAAGCTCCTTCCTGGGGTTCATATTGTGTGAAAGAGCTGAGGACTGCACCCTTTTCCCAGATAGAATTTTCCAGTTTGCCGTCGATTTTCGGGGAGTCGGTGAATTCCGGAATTTTGATGTGATAGTTGTCTCCGTTTTCCTGAGCGATGGAAGTCACCGCCAGCAGCAAACAGAAAATGAAGATGGAGAAAGGATTCGGTCTCTTCGTTCTCATTTGAATCAGGTATTATACAAAAACAGCACTCTCCTTGAAAGCTTATTGCTCTGTGAATTCGGAAAATCTGATGTTCTTCTTCTCTAGACTTGTTCCCAGGGCTCTTTCTAATGTCGCTAAAGAGATGTTGTACTCAATGATTGCCTGGAGTTCATTCGTTTGGGCAGTGGTGAGCTCTGTCTGGTATTGAAGGACGAAGTAGGGAGTAGAAATGCCGACTTTAAGTTTTTCCTCTTCGGCCGCGAGTGTTTCTTCAGCCAGTTCTCTGGCCACTTTATAAGCCTGGACTCTTTCATAATTGTTTTGAACGGCTCTCACCGCGCTTTTGACCTCAAGATAGATTTGTTGCTCTTGATCTTCAAGCTGGAGTTGAGACTGGTCCAGGTTGACTTTTGCCTGAGCGTAATCTGCCCTAGAGAAGACGGTATCCAGAGGTATATCCAGTGTAAATCCCACAGTCCAGTTTTGGTATGTGAAGCCAAAAGCGTCTGCCATGGCCTCACCGGGGCCGTATTCAATCGAACTAATCGGGGGCGCAAAGGGATTGGATGGGTCATAAATATGCTGGGTTCCCGAGATTCCTGGGCTCCAGTAAGAAGCTGTCAAGTTTAAAGCGGGGAGAAGCTGATTTTTCGCATATTTCAGGTTGATCTCCCTGTTCTTAAGGTCGATCCTGGTTCCGTTTAAGTCTGGTCTGTTCTCCATCGCCGTCCGGAGGGCTTCTTCAAAGGTGACTTCATATTTCTCAAAATTGGGCGTATCCGCGGGGATAATCGTTAGGTCTTCTTCGATTCCTTCGGCACCCAGGTTAAGGAGTATTCGCAAATTATCCTCGCTATCTTTAACCTGGGTTTCGGCTTGAATGATATCCGCTTCTCTGGATGCGACCGCGGATTGAGCACTCAAGATTTCTATCGGGGCTAACGTGCCGACTTCTACAGACCGTTTGTTTTTTTCGAGCAAGTCTTGTGCTAGCTTCAAGGATAGCTTTCTCACCTTGAGATTCTCAATGTAGCCCACCAAGAGCCAGTACGCCTGTTCCACATTGTACACTGTTTGCTGGAGTGCGCGTTTAAGCTGAGTCTCTGAGATGTCCAGGTTATTCCGGGCGATGATGATATTTCTTCGTGTTGTCTTTATCCCAAAATTTCTTAAAAGAGGCTGGCTGAAGCTGAAGGTTAATGTGCTTCCATACCGCGGATTGATCGTCTGAAAACTCTGGTTCGTTTCATTCTTGTACCCATCCAGGCTTATAGAAAAATTTCCTCCTGTGGGAATGAGCTGTGAGATTTCGGTTGACCAGCTGTTTCTCACTGAGGAGACCTCTGTAGCTGCTTCAAGAAATGAAAAGGATGCCTGAACCGTGTCTCTCGTGTTATAGCCGAGAGAGAGCGTGGGTAAGAATATTTCCTTGGCCTGAGTAATAGCTATATCGGAGAGTTCTGGATTTAAGATTTCGATGGCGACGCCAAGGTTATTTTTCATGGCTTTCACGATGCAATCCTCAAGCGAGAGGGAAAGGGTCTTTTCTTCCTGTTGAGCGAAGGAAAAGCTGAAGGTGAAGAGTGTCAGGAATAGGGTGATTCCGATTCTTCGTTTTGTCATCTTGATTCTCCTTTATTCAAGTTTGTAGTCTTCCATCCCAGTAAAAAAAGGGGATATGAGAAAAGCGAGACAAGCTCAGGAATGCAGGAATGTTATTTCCGTCTTTTATCATTCAGCCTGTCATATTCCGCTTGCTCTCTATCTATATTAATTTGATAGTATTGCCCTTAATTTTTTTCTGTGTTCGAGGCACTTTTTACTCATATCTCAAGGCTTCGATCGGGTCCAGTTTGGAGGCTTTCCGGGCAGGATAGAATCCGAAAAATATCCCGACGATGCCAGAAAAGCAAAAAGCCAGGATGATGGACCATGTGGAGACAAGAGTTTCCCAATCGGCAAACTTTGAGATCATCGTTGAGCCCACAATGCCGGCCCCGACTCCTAAAACACCTCCGAGTATACTCAAAACGATGGCTTCGGCCAGGAACTGGAAGAGAATATCCCTTTCGCGGGCGCCGACCGACATTCGGATTCCAATCTCTCTAATTCGTTCGGTCACAGAGACGAGCATGATGTTCATGATCCCGATTCCGCCAACAAGGAGAGATACGGAAGCGATCCCTCCAAGGAGAATTTTCAGTGCATCTCTGGATTCAGCCGCACTTTCAGCGATATCCGCCATGTTCCTGACATTGAAGTCATCCTCAGCGCCGGGTGCGATCTTATGCTGAATCCGAAGGACATCCTCAATCTGTATCATTGCCTCCTCGGTCCTGGAGCCGGAAACAGCCGAGACGTCGATGGAACTGATATTAGTGGTTCCGAGGAGCCTTCTCATGGCTGTGGTGTAAGGGACTAAGATCATGTCGTCCCTGTTCCAGAATCCCCCGGATTCTCCGACTGATTTAAGGGTCCCGACCACTCTGAAGGGGATTTTCTTGATCCTGATGATCTGCCCGATGGGGTCGGCTCCTTCGAAAAGATTCTGGTTCACTTCGCTGCCCAGAACACAGATCTTCTGCCCGGACCGAACCTGATTTTCGTCGAAGAAGATTCCCTCCTCAACTTCCCAGTTTCGGATCTCCGGGTATTTATCGCCGACACCGTAGATCGAGGTGTTCCAGTTCTTGTTTCCGTAGACAACCTGCGCTCTGGTAGATACCGAGGGGGAAACGTATTGGACAGCATCGCACTTCTCCAGTATTACTTTGGCATCATCCTCGGTTAGTGTCTGGACAGATCCTCCTCCATAATGGCGGCCTCTGAAAGAAAGGCTTCCGGGACGGACATAAAGAAGATTGGTCCCCATTTCTTCGAAGCGCTTTTCCACTTCTCTCTTGGCACCTTCCCCGATGCTGACAGTGGCGATCACGGCCCCGACTCCGATGATGATGCCCAAAGCGGTGAGAAAAGAACGCATTTTATTCCGGCCTAACGCTCTCAGAGCGACTCGTACGGTCCTCAGTATATTCATTGTCTTAGCTCCTTCAGTTTGAAACCATTTCTATATGGAAAAGCTCATTCATTCTCTTCTTTGATTATTTGGCCATCCCTGAGGTATATTCGTCTCTGGGCGATTTCGGCCACATCTGGGTCGTGGGTGACCAGGATGATCGTGATCTTTTTTTCCTGGTTGAGTCTCTGAAATATCTCCATTATTTCTTTCCCTGTCTTCGAGTCCAGGTTTCCGGTGGGCTCGTCCGCAAGGACCAGGGAAGGATTATTGATCAGGGACCGGGCAATGGCCACTCTCTGCTGTTCTCCTCCGGAAAGCTGATTTGTGAGGTGGAGCTCTCTCCCTTTCAGACCGACCTCATCAAGTACTCGATAAGCCATCTCTTTGGCCTTTTTTCCTGATGTGTCGGAATACAGGAGAGGGAGCTCAGTGTTCTCAAGGGCCGAGGTGCGGGCGAGGAGGTTAAAGGTCTGGAAGACAAACCCGATTTTTTTATTCCTAATCCGGGCCAGCATGTTCTTATCCAAAGTGGAGACCTCTTGTCCCTCCAAAAAATACTTTCCTTCTGTGGGTCGGTCCAGACAGCCGATGATGTTCATCAGAGTTGATTTACCGGATCCCGAAGGGCCCATGATGGCCAGAAGATCACCCTCTCGGATGGAGTAAGATACACCTCTGAGAGCATTGACTTGAGTCTCCCCGACTGTGTACACTTTTTTCAGGTCTTCCAGTTGAATAAGGTTGTTGTTGCTGCTCATTTGTGCTTGTCCTTGTTTTGAGTTTTGTATTCCTTAAGGGAAAAGGTCTAACGGAACATCCTCATCATCGAAGGCCCTCCTCTGCTTGAGGAACGAGTGCTTCCATCAGTGTTTTCGCCTGTGATCACCAGCTGTCCCTCTTCCAGGTCTCCTGAAACGATCTCTGTATAAGAGTTATCCGTGACTCCTTTTCGGATGAATATCATTTTGAGCTGGCCATTTTCATCTTCGATCCATACTCGTGCAAAATCTCGCATCTGTCTTCCCCCCATGCCAGAGCCTCTCATCCCAAATTGACGCTGTCCTGAGCCTGTTCTTTGCGACCTTTGGGAATCTCCTTTCTGGTCAGGTTTTCTTTCCGTGTGCGATCCTTCTCCTCCAGTGCTCCTGTCTCCTCTCATCATGCTCATCATGAGCTCTCTCATTTCCTCTTGGCTGAGATCAGGTGTGAAACGGAGGGCAGCGTTCGAGACGCGCAAAGCATTCCGTGCCTCTCCGGTCACGATCGAGACAGTGGCTGTCATTCCGGGCCTCAGTTTCAACTCTGGATTTTCCACATCAACGATAGTGGTGTAAGTGACAACGTTCTGGACGATTTCCGGGGAATACCGGACCTGCTTGACTACTCCTCTGAAATTTTCATCCGGAAAGGCATCGACTGTGAACCTGACTTTCTGTTCCTCTTTCACTTTTCCGATATCCGCTTCATCCACGCTGCATTCCACCTGCATCTTGCTCAGGTCATTGGCGATCTGAAACAGAACAGGAGCCTGGAAGCTGGCGGCGACTGTCTGGCCGACGTTGACGTTCCGGTTGATCACGACTCCGTCAATAGGCGATTTGATGATGGTGTACGTCAGATTGACTTTGCTCGTCTCGAGCTGGGATTTAGCCTGTTCCAGCCTGGCCTCTGCGGATTGAATGTCGGCCTTGGCGCCGTAATAATTGGTCTCGATGGTCTCTTTTTCTTCAAAAGACATCAAATCCTTTTCAAAGAGACTCAGGGCCCGTTCATATTTTTTCTGGAGATTATCGTAAGTGACCTTGGCTTTTTCGAGAGAAGCGACAGCGCTTTGATAGTTGGCTTTATCCTGGTTCACCCGGGTTAAGAATTGAGATTGTTCGAGTTGAGCGATAACCTGTCCCTCTTTCACCTGGGAATTGAAATCCACGTAGATTTTTTCAATTTCCCCGGAGACCTGGCTTCCCACATCAACGATTGTCACCGGGTTCAATGTTCCAGTCGTGACGACGAGTGCTTCGATGTTTCCTCTGTCAATCGCTTCCTTTTTATATTTTTCGCTGTTTCCGTTGTTCCGGTTAAAGACAGTCAATCCGAGAACAATCCCTGTGACTGTGACGATGACAACGATAACGGTGATGATGGTAATCTTTTTTTTCATTATTTCTCTCCTCTGTCTCCTCTTTGATTTTCGGATGGGTTTTTTTCATTTCCTTTATCTGTTCTGTGGTTTTTAGAGCGTTTTCTTCTTTCCTCCATTTCTTTTTTTCTCTGAGAAACATACTTTTCGATCATGGCATCGAATTTCTGACTCTGCTCCTCACTCAAAACGCTTTTGATCTCACTTCTCAGCTGAGATCTCATTTTGGAGTATCTCTCACGATAAGAAGAGTATATCTCTTTCATCCTTTCTTCATTATTCCTGAAGATTTCCCTTATCTCTTCTTGCTGCTCTGGAGTGAGGCTCAGCTCCTCTGCCATTATTTCTAAGGTCGGAAAGCGCGCAGAACTTCTTCTATCTGGTTTTCTTTCCGTTTTTTTCTTAATTCTCTTATTAATAAGTTGCTGTTCAAGAAGTATGCCACTCAGAACACCGGCAATAAAGACCACGATAAGAGAGAAAACTATCCAAAATTTATAATGGTTTTTCATTTAAAATCTCTCCTTGTTCCGTTGTTTTCGTCTAGGGCGGTGAATATGAGTATCATGTTCTTATCCTCGGTCCCTCCCGTCTCGAGCAAAGTGGCTGTTTCCTGCAATGGATTCTGGTTCTGGAGCAGGAGAATTCCTGATTGGCTGAGAGCCTGAGTGAGTTCTACCTCTTCCTGTGGCGGACTGAGAAGGAGGAGAGCTGCAGATAGAAAGAGAATCAGAAGGAACGACGCAGGGATAGTTCTCATTCCCCACTGCTTCCACAGCATCCATGGCTCGACCTTTTTGCTTTCCTCGAGTTTGGACTGTAGGCGTTCCCAAAAATAAGGCTTGGGTTCAGGGAAGTCTCTTGCCTTTAAAGTATTGAGGATAGCCCGGTATTCTTCTTGAGTCGCGGAGCAATGTGGGCAGCTGCGCAAATGCTCCTCCAGTTCCTTTTTTTTATCGTTTTTTAAGCGCCCATCGAATGCGCGGAGTATCCATTTCTCAAATTTTTTACAATTCATGCTCGCCTCCTTGGCGGCTTAAGAAAGGCGCCAATTTTTTCCTGAGTATTTTCCTGGCTCTGTAGATCCGGGAATCCACTGTTCCAGGAGAAATTTTCAGGATTTTAGAGATTTCTTCGTAAGAAAACCCCTCGATATCTCGGAGAGAAAGGATGACCTGGTGTTTTTCGGGAAGAGATCGGATAGATTGATGAACGAGTTGTTTTCTCTGTTCTTCGGTGGATTCCTTTTCTTCCTTTGTCATTTTGTCCTCTTGGAGGATGGAACTTTCCTTGATTTTTTCGATAGATATTTGGATCATTCGACTTTTTTTTCTGAGATAATCTCTCACATGATTAATCGCTATCCTGTAAAGCCAGGTTCCGAATCCTGCCCTGGATTGGAATCTCGGGAGAGCATAATAGGCCTTGATGAATGCCTCCTGAGCCAGGTCGTCAGCGACATCGCGGTCACGCGTTAAGCTAAAAGCCAAGTTAAACACCTTTATCCTGTATTTTTTCACCAGTTCGGCAAAGGCTTCTTCGCTGCCTTCCCGGCTCAATCGGACAAGCTCTTTCTCTTCCATGCCACTCTAACATCTCTTTGCCTCCGTGCATTGTTTAGACGGAGAAAAGAGGAAAATCTTCCGTTTAATTCTTTAAACAAGAATCTTCTTCCCTTCGTTCCCTATTCTAAGTCATAGGAAAAGATTCATAAAGAATTATTTACTTTTGGATAGAGTTTGGGTAGAGAAAGAAGTCTAAAAACGGAAAGGCAATGCTCTGTCCGAAAAAACTTACCTGAATATCTTAGAGTCGGTTCTTATTTCTTTTTGGCTGTCCACTCCCGGGAAGCAAAATCCCCCATCTGGATCGTGCCGGACATCGTGTTCCCCTCGACCTTACCCTTATAGGTTATGGTTATGTCTCCTCTTTGCGTTTGCCGGGTGATTGACCACTCGATATCGTTTCCCTTGATGGTGCCTTCTGCTTTGACTTCGCCTCCTCCTCTCATTCCTGGCATGGTGACTGTTATTTTTTCACCGTCCTGCTCGATGTGAATGTTTGTGGTTCTGGTTCCCCGGGGGCCTTCTGAGGATATCTCCCAGTCTCCAGCCACATTGGCCTGCAGAGCGCTCATGGGGATGACCAGCAAGGCCATTGCGCATAAGGCAATCAGTGATTTTGTCTTGGTCATGTCTTCCTCCTTTTTAAGTTGTTATTGTTCATTTTTTAGATGCGTTCGCATTAGTTTTTCTTTGTATTTTAGTTGTCATTGTTTAGACGCACAAAGAGTCTTTATCTTCCGCTTGAGGGAGAAAATGATGGTTTTTTCCTTGCTTTATTATATCGAAGAATCTTAAAGGTTCAATCTGGATAGTATAATCATTAACTGAATCATTCATAAAATCTGCCGACACCTTATACAAAAAAACTTTTAAGGATAACGAATCATCGTTAATCATCCAGAAAAGGATTTTTTCTCCCTCTGATGAAATGGCATGAAAACAGCTATTTTTCCTTTCCCTTGACATTCTTTTTTGACTTTAATTAAATATATCCTCCTAATAAAGGGAAGTACTTCATGTTTGTATGGATTACACACCGCATTAGCGGTCTTCTGCTCATC
>CAYFVQ010000312.1:0-40878 GCA_964346585.1 uncultured Eubacteriales bacterium
CTGAAGTGGGTCGCTGTCGCGAATATTATTGCCCTGCCAATCTCTTGGTACATATCTTTTAGATGGCTACAGAACTACCCCTACCGGACAATCACTGGAGTCTGGGTATTCATACTTACCGCAGCCATGACCTTGGTCATCGCCCTGCTGACAGTCAGCTACAAATCCATCAAAGCCGCAAGGTCCAATCCCGTGGATTCTTTGAGGTACGAGTAGGGATTAGATCTCAATTTTCTATTTTTGAATTGGAACCTATCCCCAATAAAAAAACTCTTCTTTTTCACTCTTCAAAATATTTTTCTAAATTTTAGAAAACATGCAACCTTTTTATGGTTTCATGCGTATTCTAATATATAGAATATTAAAATCGAAAAACGAGGTGATTCTATGGAAATGCTCACAAAACTGGAAGAATTGATCCTCCTCTCCGTCTGGAAACTGGAGAAAAACGCGTACGGAACAACCATATACAAACATATCCAAAAAGTCACTGGAAAAAGATTGTCTTTAGGAGGAGTTTACTTTCCCTTGGACCGTTTGACAAAAAAAGAGTATCTCAAATCCTATATCGGTGAAGCCACAGAGGAGCGCCGCGGCTTGAGCAAAAGGTATTATGAAATCACGGAAAAAGGCATTGCAGCATTGAATGATATAAAAAGAATCAATGAAATCCTGTGGGCCGGATATCCAGATTTGGCTTTTTCTTCTGGAAAGGATACATGAAAAATAAAAAGATTTTCCCATCAAAACCCCCCCACTGGTTTCTTCGTCAGTATTTAGGCAAAAGCGACCATTATACTCTGATCGGCGATTTCGAGGAGATCTACACAGAAATTGCAGAAGAAAAGGGTGTTTTTTTCGCTCTCATCTGGTATTGGGGACAGATCATCAGGTCCATCCCTTCCTTCTTATCAAATTCCGTGTACTGGAGTGTACAAATGATTAAAAACTATCTAAAAATCGCTCTAAGAAACATCCGAAGACACAAGGGCTATTCATTTATCAACATCACAGGACTGGCCATCGGCATGGCCTGCTGCCTGCTGATCACTATTTGGGTGCTGGATGAATTGAGCTATGATAAATTTCATCAGAACGCCGCAACGCTCTACAGAGTCGAGGAGAATCAGGATTACTCCGGCCGGAAGTTCCATGTTTATTCCACCCCTTACCCCATGGCGCCCGCCCTCAAGGATGAGATCCCGGAAATCAAAGAAGCCACTCGGTACGTCTATGCCGGGGGATTGCTGTTGAGCCATGAAGAGAAGTCATTTTTTGAAGATTATATATGGGCAGTCGATCCCTCCTTTTTGCATATGTTCACTTTCCCTCTAATCAGAGGAGATGAAAATACAGCCCTTGATTCTCCCTATTCTCTGATTATCACCGAAGATATTGCCGATAAATATTTCGGTGAAGAAGATCCATTGGGGAAAGTCATATCCGTCAATAATCAGTACGATTTCTCCATAACCGGAGTTATGAATAATGTTCCGCATAATTCTTATTTTCGATTTGAAATCATTATTCCGTATGAGTTTCTGAGAACGACTGCGCAAACCAACGAAGAGTGGGGCAGCAATTCAATCCAGACTTACGTCCAGCTCCAGGAGAACATACCCGCTGAACAGGCCAATGAGAAAATCTCTGGTTTCATCCGTACGCGTCTGCCCGAAAACAGAACAAACCTCATGCTGATGCCATTCACAAACCTCCGCCTCCATGAATATTCGGGTTGGGAACAAAGCGGAAACGCCGTCCAGTATGTTTACATTTTCTCTTTAATTGCCTTCTTCGTCCTGTTGATCGCCTGCATTAATTTTATGAACCTTTCCACTGCCCGTTCCGCAAACCGGGCCAAAGAAGTCGGTTTGAGAAAAGTGATCGGGGCGCTGAAAAGACACATCATCCGTCAATTTTACGGTGAATCTGTTCTATTTGCGTTAATTGCCCTGCTGTGTGCAATCATCATTACATATCTTCTTCTCCCTGTCCTCAGCAATTTGACTGATAAAGACCTCTCCTGGAATGTGGCCGGAATCGGGACGATTCTGGTCGGATTGGTGGCTATTACTCTGTTCACAGGCTTTGTAGCAGGGAGCTACCCAGCTCTGTTCTTATCCGCCTTTCAACCGGTGAGTGTCCTTAAGGGTATCCTCAAGTCAGGCGCCGCGAGCTCCAGATTCAGAAAAGTCCTGGTTGTTCTCCAATTTTCACTGTCTATCCTCCTGATCATCGGGACTATCGTGGTCTACAAACAGATGAACTATATGAGAAATGCACGACTGGGCTGGGACAAAGATCATCTCTTATTCATTCCTTTAAGAACAGATATCAAACCGTTCTATGATGTTTTGAAAACAGAATTTGCGAAGGATCCAAAAATCCTTGGCGTCACCGGCGCATACCAGCTCCCAGGATTTAGCTACGGCAATGCGGGAGGAGCGGATTGGGAGGGAAAAGATCCCAACCAGGAAGTCCTGATCGGTATTAATGCAGTCGATTTCGATTTCATAGAGACTTTGAAGATTGAAATGGCAGAAGGCCGGAGCTTTTCCAAGGAATTTGCTTCAGATGTTCAATCAAATTCCTTCATCGTCAATGAAGAAGTGGCCAAGCTTATGGAAAAGGAATCTGTTGTCGGAGAAAGATTCTCTTTTGTCGGCAGAGAGGGAATAATAGTTGGAGTTATGAAGAACTTCCATTTCCAAACAGTTCAGAACAAGATCGAGCCGCTGGCCATTCATGTCTATCCTGATTACTTCAATTACATGCTCATTCGAATTCCACCCGAAAACATTACTGTTTCTTTAAAGTCCATCGAAAACGCTTGGGACCGTGTTATCCCCAATTATCCTTTCGAATACATGTTTCTGGATGAAGCTTTTGACCAGATGTACAGAAATGAACAGACGATAGGAACCCTTCTGAAATATTTTGCTGTTCTGGCTATTTTTGTGGCCTGTCTTGGACTGTTCGGACTCGCATCATTCACAGCTGAACAACGAACCAAAGAAATTGGCATCCGAAAAGTTCTCGGAGCCAGCTCTCCACAAATCACTTTGTTGCTCTGCCGCGAGTTCTTTGTCTTGGTGCTGCTCGCCAACCTCATCGCCTGGCCTATCGCCTATTTCGTCATGAACAACTGGCTTCAGAATTATGCCTACAAAACCAGCATAGGACTACTCATCTTCCTTGCCACCATGGGCTTGGCACTGATTATCGCCATCATATCCGTCAGCTACCAGGCTATTCGAGCGGCCTTGACCAATCCGGTAGATTCTCTGAGGTATGAATAGATTTCAAAAGTCCGCTTTTTTTTGAAAATTGATTCTGCACACTTTTCTAAAAAAAGAGTTTATTCGCGGGTGTATCGAATCATTCTTGAATGTGTTTCACTACGAGAATGCTATAGACATCTTATCCGATTGTCATCGCGGAGAGCGAAGCGACGTGGCAATCCCTTAAGAGAAATCAAATAATTATATTCCTTTTTATGAGACTGCCACGCTGCGCTCGCAATAACACCTGGTTTCATCCCTCCACCTTATGAGATTATCACGCTGCGCTCGCAATAACACTTTGTTCCATCTCTCCACCTTATTGCCGCGCTTTGATCGCAATGACACTCTGAGTTCATTCTTTTCCCCTGCGCTATGCTCAGTTCTGCTCGCAATGATATGAAGCTGTGGTTGACACGCAGTGACCGCAATGAAATGAAATGTGGATTGCCGTCTTCCGTTGACAACGACGTGAAAGTGAGACCTCTGCTCTTTGCCGAAAAGACAATTCGACTTCATTTTTTGCCCTATGAAATTACCGCGATTTAACGTCCAGTTTGCGTCCGGAATCGGACATCTTGTGTAACCCTATCGAACACTAAAACCGCTTACAATATCGATTCTCTATGGTTATCCCTGTAATTAAATTGGCACATATATTGCAAATTACTTAGTGACTGAATTCATGCAAATTTCAAAACACCTTCAACTGGACCACGTCCACTTATCAATTATATTTCACTGGAGGAAAAACAATGTTTAGAAACTATATCAAGGTCGCATGGAGAAATATTAAAAGGCAGAAAGGTTATTCTTTTATCAACGTAGCCGGCCTGGCTATCGGAATGGCCGTCTGTGTCCTCATCCTGATGTTTGTCCGGAGTGAATTGAGTTATGACACCCACCACGAAAATAAAGATCGGATTTACCGTCTGGAACGCGAATTCTTAGCCAGAGATGGTTCTGTCCGGGGTGCCTTCTGCTCCCTGGCCCCCTCGTTCATCCCCTTTCTCGAGAACGATTTCCCAGAGATGGAACACATCGTACGCCTTCTGAGAACAGGAAATCTGTTGATCAATGTCGGCGATACTTATTTTCTGGAAGAGAGATTCTATTACGCTGAGAAAGACATCTTCGAAGTTTTCACCATTCCTTTGATCAAAGGAGATCCTCAAACCGCACTCGAAAATCCCAACAGCCTTGTTCTCTCCGAGTCTATGGTTCTCAAATACTTTGGAGATGAAGATCCGATAGGAAAATTCATGAAAGTGGGAAGCGACAGAGAAGCCTACCAAGTCACGGGGGTTATGGAGGATGTGCCGAAAAATTCACATCTCCACTATGAATTTCTCGCCTCGTTTATCACTCTTAAAGGCCGAAACACGTATTCGAGGGATGGCAGTGACTATTTTTTCGGCACCACGAACCTCACTGACAACGTCACTCACACGTATATGCGTTTGGCTAAGGATACGAATCCCAGCGAAGTCGCTGCCCGGCTTCCCGGATTCCTTGACAGCCACCTGCCTGAATACGAAGATGAATCCGGGATCATCTTTAAACCCCATCAATGGAACTCTATTCTTATGCGCAAGGTCACTGACATCCACCTCTACTCACACACCATGAACGAGCTGGAGCCCAACAGTGATATCAAATATGTCACCCTCTTCACACTGATCGCGGTTTTTATCCTCATCATTGCCTGTATCAATTTCATGAATCTCTCCACTGCACGGGCTGCGAAACGAGCCAAAGAAGTGGGATTGCGCAAAGTGGTGGGCGCCAACCGCAGGCTTCTCAGCACACAGTTTATCGGTGAATCCCTGCTCACCGCCTTGCTGGCTATGGTACTGGCTCTGGTCATCGTCAACGTACTGCTTCCCTTTTTCAGCGCGTTTTCAGGCCATGACCTGGGGCTACGCTCACTTCTCAATCCTGCTGGACTGCTTATGCTGACAAGCGTTTTTCTCCTCACCGGATTAGTGGCAGGGCTTTATCCAGCGTTTTATATCTCTGCTTACAAACCGGCTACAATCCTGCGCGGAGAATTATCTCGCGGCACTCGGGGAGCCATAATCCGAAAGGGCCTTGTCGTCTTCCAGTTTGCCATATCCGCAGCTCTAGTCATCTGTGTTGGTGTGGTTCTCAAACAGATGCGCTTCCTTCAGAATGCCGACCTGGGTTATCAGAGAGAAAACATCCTCATGGTCCCTGCAGACAAGGTTGTCCAGGCGAACTGGTGGGAGATCAAACAGGAACTCCTGACGAATCCCAATGTTCTCGCCGTAACGGCATCCAAGCGGGCACCGACAGGACGGCTCGGGGATGCTCCCGGTTTTGCGGTTGAAATCAATGACGAATTACTCCGGAGCCCTTTTCAAATGCCCCATAACCGAGTCGAACATGACTTTTTCAAGACTTATAAAATAAAAATTGTTGCCGGCCGTGATTTTTCCCGAGACTACCCGACTGATGAGGAGGAGGCTGTTATCCTCAATGAGACAGCTGTCAGGCGTTTGGGATTAGAAAACCCTGAGGAAGCCATAGGTCTTCCTGTATATGTTCGTTCCAATACAAGAAGCAGAGTCATCGGTGTAGTTGCCGATTTCAACTACGAATCCATGCACCATGAAATCACACCGATAATCACCTATATTCGTCTTGTAGAAATGAATACGGTATCGCTGCGCATAAGAGGCGACAATGTCCAGGAAACAATAGCTCATGTCCAGGGAGTCTGGAGCCGGTTCAATCCAGGCTATCCCATAAGTTACACATTCTTGGATGAACGTATCCATGCGCTTTACCGGAATGAAGCCCGGATGATGGAGATGTTCGGATACTTCGGTCTCCTGGCGATATTCATTGCCTGTCTGGGACTCTTCGGTCTGGCGTCTTTCACAACAGAGCAGCGCACCAAGGAAATCGGTGTCCGGAAGGTGCTCGGAGCGAGTATTTCGAATATTGTGTTCCTGCTCTCTAGAGAATATTCCAAATGGGTGCTTGTTGCGAACATCATCGCGTGGCCGGTCGCTTATTTTGCGATGAGGAAATGGCTGGCTAATTTTGCCTACCATGTCAGTATCGGTCTGACGATATTTATTCTAACCGCGCTAGCGACATTTATGATCGCGCTCCTGACAGTCAGCTACCAGTCTATTAAATCGGCTCTGAGTAATCCGGCTCATGCACTGAGATACGAATAATTGGTAATTGGGGACGTTCCCCAAGGTACCACCTCATAATAAGCATTCAAAAAAAATAAATCCTCTTCTTTCGTTTTCACTGGTCAACACAGCCAAGAATTGTATTGTCTGAAACATCCCCAATTTTATCTTGTGAAACTTCAAATTATTTACTAAGATGTCTCTGAACAAAAGGGGTTCTTTCCCCTTTTTTCTATAAAAGATCATGAACCTTCACTCCGTTGACCTGATTCTTATCGCTGCCTATCTTTTCATCGTTGCTCTCATCGGATTCTGGGTCAAAAAACGGGCGACTCAACAGCTGGATTCCTACTTTCTGGCAGGACGCAACGTGCCCTGGTGGATGCTCGGGCTCTCAGGCTGTTCGAGCTATATCGATATCGGCGGCACCATGGCCATGGTCGGAGCTCTTTTCTATTTAGGCTTGAAAGCCATATGGGTAACCCATATCTATTGGGGATGGTTCATCATCTGCTTTTACATGGCTTTTCAGGCCAAATGGATCCGGCGCTCAGGCGTGATGACCTTTGCCGAATGGAATAAAACCCGATACGGAGACAATAAAGATGCGGAGATGGCGAGAATCGCAGCTGCCCTTTTTCTTCTGCTCCTCATGATCTTCAACCTGATGTATATTGCCGTAGGAATCGGGAAATTCTCCGAAGAATTCCTTCCCCTTCCCCGCTGGGGAGCGACTCTCATCGTATTTGCCGTAGTTGGAGTCTACGTCGTATTGGCTGGATTCTTCGGCGTGATTCTCACCGATATGCTCCAGACTGTGTTGCTCGCAGTGGGAGCAATAATCCTGGCTGTGATGGTCTTCCAGAACACTTCCCCTGCAGAGTTCCTTTCCCAGCAGGACGCAGGCTGGGGCTCTCTCTCAATCCCCTGGAATCTCTGGTCAGGCTATATGGGATCGACTCCGGAAAGCTACCAGCACTTTTACCTCTTCGGTCCCATCATCCTTGCTGGTTTTTCCTGGGTCATCTTCCGTATCCTCGCCGGACCGAACGTCTGGGATTTTCAGTTCTTCCTGACTGCTCGAAGCTCCCGAGATGCCTCGCTGGCTGGGGGCATGTGGACAGTCGGGTACACACTGCGCTGGATACTCGGATGCGCTTTCCTGATGCTGGGCATCTTTTATCTCGGTTCCCAGGCTGGATTCGACGCTGAAAAGATCATGCCACTTGTTTTGGCCAACCTGCCTGTCGGAATCCGGGGAATATTCATGGCCGTACTCCTCGCGGCTCTGATGTCCACTCTCGATGCCATGATCAATGTCACAAGTTCTGTCGTGGTCAATGATTTTCTCAAACGCTACTTCACAAAAAACCTCTCCGGAAAACAATTGGTCCGGCTCGGCCAACTCGCCTCAATCATCGCTTTAGCTATCGGATTCGTGTTCAGCCTTTCTTTTGCTGATGTCATTTCAGCCTGGGAGACGATGATATTTGTTGTTGTGACCATGATCCTTGTTCCTGCGACTATGCGCTGGCACTGGTGGCGCTTCAGCGCCAGAGCATTTGTCTGGAGCATGTCTGCTTCTGCAGCCCTGATCGTCCTCCAGAAATTGCTCTTCCCCTCTCTCTCTCCCGCTCAAGCACTGGGATTCGATACCCTGGCTTGTTTTCTGGCTACGCTTGTTATTGGATTTGTCAGCCAGCCCACAGATATGGAGATTCTCGTTAAATTCTACTCCCGGATTCGCCCTTTCGGTTTCTGGGGACCAGTCCGGAAAGAAGCTGTCCGGAGAGGACTCGTACCTGCCAGAGACCCGATGCCCACTTTTGACGCTCTGAACGGACTCCTCACAGCCATCTTCCAACTCTCTTTGGCTTTGATACCTTTTTACTGCTTTCTGCGCCGGTGGAATCACGCCCTGATCTGGTCTATCATTGCTGTTGTCCTCGGAATCATCCTGTACTTCACCTGGTATAGAAACCTTCCTTCACGTGAGGAAGCATGATGAATACGTTAAATCATTCTCTTCAGGGTCGCTTCTTCCATTCCTGTGCGTTTTACTCACACTCAATTGAAGATAATTAAATAAATTTATTAAAATGTGAGAATCGAAGGCAGTAAACCAGCGAAAGGACTAAAGAGCGAGCGAGATTGAAAGTCAAAATCAGCAAAACAAAGAAAGTAAAAGAGAAAAAGCCCTGTGTTCATCTGATCTGCAACGCTCACCTCGACACAGTCTGGCAGTGGCGATGGGAAGAAGGCTGTGCGGAAGCACTCTCCACTTTTCATAACGCAGCAAAACTCATCAAGGCACATGACCAACTCATTTTAAACCACAACGAAGCTCTCCTTTACATCTGGGTAAAAAAATACGATCCGAAACTTTTCCGGGAGATTCAAAAACTGGTGGAAGATAAACGGTGGTGCATCAGTGGAGGCTGGTACCTCCAGCCCGATGTCAACCTTCCTCCGGCAGAATCCTTGATCCGTCATATTGCTGAAGGCAGGCGGTTCTTTTCCGAACACTTCAACACACAGCCCAAGGTCGCTTACAACTTTGATTCCTTCGGGCACAGCGGTGGTCTTCCTCAAATCCTGGTAAAAGCCGGATATAAAATGTACATTCACATGCGGCCCCAGGCGCACGAGATGGAGCTTCCCTCTGACCTCTATCTCTGGCGGGGAGTGGACGGTACAGAAATTCTCGGATACAGGATTAGCATCGGCCTCTACCACACTGAACCGGACAACATCGAGAAGCGCCTCGAGGAGGGAGTGGTTCAGGCTCTCGAATTAGAGCGGGATGTTCCTGTATTCTGGGGCCTCGGGAATCATGGAGGCGGAGCAACCCGGGAAGACCTCGAAAAAATCGATGCTTTTATCCAGAAAGAAAAGCGCGTTCGCATCATCCACAGCACGCCAGAGCATTTTTATGATGCAATAAAAAATGAGGCGGAGAGCTTACCTGTTTTTGAAGGAGACCTGCAGAGGGTTTTTACCGGATGCTATACATCACTCGCCCGCCTCAAAAGGACGGCCCAAAAGACTTTCCACAGACTCATTCAAGCTGAAACTCTCAGCGCTGCGACCTGGTGGGCGTACAAACAGGATTATCCTCAACAAGAACTTGAAGATTCCTGGAGAGACCTTCTGTTCAACGACTTCCACGATATCCTGACAGGCACGTGTACCGAGCCAGCAGAACAAGATGCCCTGAATATGTATGGCAAGGTTTCAGAAACAACAAAACGAATTCGTCTGAAAGCGGCCTCAGCGTTTAACCAGGGCGCGAAACAGGAAGTTCCTATTCCTGTCACAGTGATGAATACGAACACGAGCATTACCATCGCTCCGGTTGAAGTGGAATGTATGATCTCCCATCGACCTCTCAAAGGTCCGTGGCATTTAAGATTATTCACGCCCGATGGGATACAAATCCCCTGTCAAGAGGAACAGACAGAGGCGCTTCTTCCTTTCAACCAATGGCGCCGCAAGATCGTTTTCATGGCCGACCTCCCTTGTGTCGGTGCGGCCCATTATGAGCTGAAGGTCTTTGAAGGGGAAAAAAAGCAAGTCGTCGGGAATCCCGCTATCAACTTTGATATGGGGAAAAAAACCGGGTTAGTTGTCAGGCTGGTCCCCGGAAAAGGTCGAAATTGCCTCACCAATCCACTGATGAAGCCCATCGTGGTCGAAGACGAAGGGGACTCCTGGGGAACTGACCGCTGGACTTTCCGAAAAACAACAGGAAGATTCCAAGTTGACCCCCAAAGCATGTCGATCCTCGAGACCGGTCCAATCCGTACGACCTACGAATCAATCTTCTCCTACAATCTCAGCAAAATCGTGACGCACACCACCGCCTATTCTCACTGGCCCGCGATCGAGTACCACCTCAGAGTCCACTGGAACGAAGAAAGAAAGCTTCTGAAACTATCGATTCCGACGATTTTTAAAAGTGAATTCATTTCCTGTGAGGTTCCAGGAGGCATCATTAAGCGCCCGGCTGACGGTGAAGAGGAAGTATTCGGTCGTTGGCTCCTGCTCCACGGGAAAGGAGATGAGGCCAGAACCGCACTCGGTGTTGCCAGCAACGGACAACACGGATTGGATTTTAAAGACGGTGAAGTCCGCCTCTCTGTTCTCCGCAGTGCGGCGTACTGCCATGAACAGGGATTCAGGCTAACGGATTACCCGTACCGGAAATTCATGGACCAGGGAATCCACGATATAAGGCTCCTGGTAATCGCCGGCGATGCCGGCTCCATTCGCCTTTTACTTCCCGGCCTGGCCGATTGGTTGAACGCTCCACCAGTCGCCTATGCTCACCTGCCGGTCAGTTCACGAGGAAAAGAAGGTAACGAGGTTTTCTCTCTCTCGCCAGAGAATATCCGGCTCATCGCATGCAGGCCATCCGAGGACAGAAAGTCACTTATTGTCCGGCTTCAGGAAAGCTCCGGACTGGCTACACAGGCGACCCTAGACATAAAAGACATAAAAAAAAGCACCATCCTGTCTTTTAAGCCTCTAGAAATCAAGACTCTGAGAGTAGAACGTTCCGGCACTTGGAAAGAAGTGAATATGATCGATGAGACCTAAGATTAAGAGAGGTCGCATCTTAACATTTGACACTACAGGTTTTTTGGTTGATTTAATTTCTCGAATGGCAGATGTTAAGATGTAGTCTTATTCTTTAAAAAGCTCTTGCCTACTGATAGGCTGAATTCCTGCCTTGTTGAACTGAAGAGTTCCTGCTCGAACAGCCAGTTCGACGGCCTCAATAAGGTCTCTGCCTTCTGCTAAGCAAGAGGCAATGATCGCAGTCACCTGGTCGCCGCATCCGGTCTCATCATGGACAGTGGAATCTTCAACAATAGGCACACGAATGTGAATCCTAACATCCCTGTTGAATAAATAAGCCCCTTCTGCCGCGTGGGTAATCAAAATGTTCTGAATGCCTTTTGACAACAGAATGTCCGCCGCTTTTTTAGCGGATTCAAAGTCATCAACAGGTAAGCCAGTTAATATCTTTGTTTCATGCTCATTGGGTTTCAAAAGAAATATTTTTTTATCGAATATTTCAGCGACTGGCGCGCTCATTCCGCCCGGATCAAGGACAACTCGGATTCCGTTGGATGCAGCCTTCTGCACGCAGTATCTGGCTGTCTCCGTCGGGATCTCTAAAGCCAGGAGCAGGATTTTCTTTTCTCCTTTGTTTTCAAAAAGCTCTCGGGCCTCTTCAACATCCTGTGTGCTGAAGTCCTCGTTAACTCCGGGAAGGACATAAATCTGATTGCGCCCTTTCTCATCAACAGGTATCAGAGCGATTCCCGGGTATTTCTGACCAGCCTCATCAAAATCCAGAATCTTGATGAAAGTTGTATCCACTCCGGCATCATTTAGAGATTGCATCGGAATCTTCCATAAACCGAAGGGGTCTTTACTGCTCCGACCGATCATCGCCACTGTGCCTTCACCCAGATAAGCCGCTGCCATCTGTGCCATATTCCGGGCTTTGCCACCAGGCCCTATCTTCAGCTTCCCACCCAGGGTCAGCTCACCTGGCTCCAAAAGCTTTTCGACTCCCAGACCGACAATATCTGTGTTCAATCCGCCCGGTACGATAATCAGATGATCTTCCATTCTTTCAGTTCCAAACAGGACTATTACTAAAAAATATTACAGGCCACAGTCCGTGTCAATCCTAGCAGAGGGAGGTGAATAATTTCAACAATATGGCTATCCGTGTTTCTTACTTTTTAAAACTGATGTAAGTCTCCAAATCCTTCAAATACGCTGAAAATGCCTTCCTCCCCTTTTCGCTGATTCGACAGGTAGTCAGGGGTTTTTTCCCTTTAAAAGTCTTATTTACAGAAATGTATCCTGCCTCTTCAAGCTTCGTTAGACTCGCACTCAGGTTGCCATCAGATGTCCCGATTTTCTCTTTGAGATAGTTGAAACTCGCTTCTTTTACTGAAATCAGGATGGATAGCACGGCCAGCCTTATCCGGGAATGAATCACCGGGTCGAGTTGGGCAAATTTCTCAGGAGGCATCTTCTTCACTTTGTTTGTGGTACATGGAGCGGAGAACTAGCGCGGGCATGATGTATCCGATAAGCAAAAGGGGTATGGCAAGAAGTGCTCGATAATTCTCATGGATAAAGACCATCCCGACTGCGCCGAGCCACCAGATCACACCGCACCACTTTAAAAGGTTCCACTCATAAATCCCGCCTAGAGTGAAGACTAAAATTCCAGCAATCAGTGAGATGAAAACAGCAATCAATCCCCATGTGTACAACTTAAGGAGAGGGAATATGAAACCCACAAGAATAAAAGCGATCCCACAGGCAAAACAGACATGGGCCGTGGCAATGTAGGGATAGGTCTTGGCGCCTTCTATTTTTTCATACTTTCTTCCATAGACTACCGAAAAAATAACTCCAATGCCCACAAAAACAATCCAATTCAGCCAGATCCAACTGAATTTTTCGATGAAAACCAGAGCGTACATGCCAGCGATACCAAGAATAATCACAATTCCCCACACTAGGAAAAACATCCAGGATCCCGCGGTAATCTTCCTTGTTCTCTCGATCATCTCCTGGATCAATCGAATCTCATCTTTGGCTTGCATTTCGTTCATTTTGCCTCCTTTTTTTCCATTATTTAAAGTACTTTAATATATAAAGTAATTTAAGCATAAAACCTCTATTTGTCAAGCTTTTTTTAACTTTATTTAAAATAAATAATTATTGATGGGTAGTCTTAAAACCAATTAAAAAATAGTGCAGGTCTGCATTTTCCAAATTAGATTAGAAGATAATGCAGCGGGATACGGAAAAGTTCAAAAGGTCCTTTTATTTTTATCAGGACAGCATTCGAGGCAAAATCCTCTATTCATATCTGAGAGAGTCAACGGGATTGGTGATGGCAATTTTAATAGATTGATAGCTGACTGTGATGACAGCGATGAGAAAAGCCAGCAATCCTGAAAGGATAAATATTCCCACTCCCATGCTAGTTCTGTAAGCAAAGTTCTGAAGCCATCTGTTCATGGCATAAAATGCCACAGGCCAGGCAATAATGTTGGCAACCAGGACCCATTTTGTGAATTCTTTGGATAACAGAAAAACAATTCCTGATGCTGAGGCACCGAGAATCCGGCGAATCCCTATTTCCTTGGTCCGTTGTTCGGCCATGAAAGCCGCCAGTCCGAACAAGCCAAGACAGGATATAAAAACAGAGAAAGCCGCAAACAATCCAAAGACATTCCCGAACTGCTGATCGGACCTGTACTGATTGTTGAAGGATTCATCAATGAAAAAATACTCAAGCGGCTTCCCGGGAAAGACATCTTCCCATTTATCCCTAACCAGAGAGAGTGTGTGGGGTAAATTCTGTGTATCCAATTTAACTGAAAAATAGTTATTCCTGCCGTTGGGGTCGCCTTCGGTCAAAGTAAAAATAACCGGCTGCAGACTATCTTTTAATGATTTGTGGTGGTAATTTTTAATGACACCAACCGTTTCTATGATTTGCTCCCCGAGTCCCCCGAGTAATATTTTTTGGTTCAAGGATTTCTCCGGGCTTTCATATCCAAACATTTTCACTGCTTCTTCATTCAATATAGCCGCATCCATGTCCGCACTGAAATTTTTTGAAAACTTCCTGCCCGCTAACAGCTCGATTCCGTAAAAATCAAAATATTCATAATCCACTGTGATGAAAAAACATCTTTTACCGTCCTCAGGATCGCTGTTTAAGGGCCTGATTCCACTGGCCGCACTGGAGTATTCTTCTCCGGGAATCGTCGATGAGGCGCTGACAGACTTGATTAATGGGTAATCGAGCAGCGCTCTTTTAAACCTGTTGACTCGATCAGTCGAATAAGCCATGGCACCGGGGATTCTCAATGCCACGGTCTGCTCAATATTCACTCCGAGATCTTGGTTCCGCATGAACGAAAGCTGCTTAGAGACAGTCAACGTTCCCACGATTAGAATGATAGAAATCGCAAATTGAAAAATCACTAAGCCCTTCCTAAAATTCATTCCTTTAGATGAGTGACTGTGGATACCTCTGAGGACGGTGACGGGCACAAATGCTGATAGGACAAGAGCCGGATAGAGCGCGGAAAGCACAGCGCCCAGTAAAATGGCTGCGGCCAGCCAGAGCCAGGCATGAGCCCCCTGCGATAAAGACAGAGGTAAACCTGTGAGTCGACTGAAAGAGGGCAAGAAAATCAGAACAAATCCTAGGCCACAAATGACCGCCAGGATGTTCACCAGCGCAGACTCATAGATGAATTGCTTGATGAGCTGCATTCGATGGGAGCCCACGACTTTTCTTATCCCGACTTCCTTGGCTCTGGTCATTGACCTGGCTGTAGAGAGATTAATGTAATTCACCCAGGCTATGAGCATGATGAAGAGAGCGATTACGGTTAAAAAATAAACGGCCCTGGCATTACCGACACTTTCTGGTTCCCACCTGAGACTTAAAGACAAATGAATGTCTCTGAGAGGCTGGAGGATGAATTCCCTTTTATAGTCATTTCCAGAGAGTTCGTGTCTTTCAACGAATGCCGGCAATTTGGATTCTAAAGATTGGAGATTTGCAGTGGGAGAGAGCAAAACATATGTATAAAACATGTTCCATCCCCAATAGTGGGCGGCCTGACTATTCTTCTGGATCAGGGTTTTATAGGAAAGCAGAAAGTCAAATTTTATGTGGGAATTTTCTGGCACATCCTTAGATACACCGGTAATCGTGCAAAGATGTGTTCCATACTGGTTAGTCAGGATGAGCATCTTATCTGTTGGATCTTCATCTCTAAAATATTTCCTCGCGATTGATTCGGAAATGACGACGGTATTCGGTTCTTCGAGGGCAGATTCAGGAAAACCTTTATTCAGCAGATAGGAAAACATCTTTAAAAATGTCGATTCGGCATAAAAAACTTTTTCCTCGTAAAATGTGATCATCCTGGAAGGAGAACCCTGTTCTTTAACAATCTGCAGGGAATAAGTTCCGGATTCATAGGTCACTTGGTTCGGGTTATCCGGATCGAGAATCTCTTTATCATCCACGACATATTTATAAGCGTATCTTCCCGGGGGAAACATAACCTGGCTTTCCCAGTAATCCCCTTTTCTGTGAAATACATTCCGGTCTTTATCCCAGTTATTAAAAAATCCGATAACGGAAACTTTTCCTGCATCCTCAAATCCTTTGAGTTTAAATCGAACAGTTTGTACATAACTATCGCTCGGGTCGTAGGAAACAATATTGCTCATAAAGCGTGCAGGGTAGACTCTTGCTGACTCAATGATTTCAGGAAATTCCTCTTTCAGCGTGGGGCCCAAGGCTGGAGGACAGCCAGAGCTTTTATCATGGATATCACTATAAATTCGATCATTCCTTACGCGGTATATCCGGTCAGAATTTTCGTGGAATCTGTCATAGCTCAACTCAAAAGAAACGAAGAGAAATATCAGGAACGCAGCAGCGATGGCGATGGCTAAACCGAAAATATTGATAAAGGAATACCCTTTGTGCCTCTTGATATTTCGTAAAGCAACTTTCATGTAATTTCTGAACATTTGAGTGCTCCAGTAAACATGGTTCCTTATAAATGAGGGCGTTGAAACAAGAACAAGAGTCCAGTACCATAACCGAGCCCGGCCAATCCCCTTTTTCTCAACAGTCTCCCTGTATTCCTCCTCCAAATCACCTCCAATCACCTCACTCTCTCCCCTATTCGCAATTCTTCTGAGGATCCACTCGGCGATTCTGGGAGGTTTTAAATTCTGGTTTTTCATAGAGCTAATTTTTATTCAAGGCCAGGATTGTCTTTCTGTCCCAAATCAATCTTTTGAGTTCCAAGGCTGTTTTTAAAGCCGAAATCCCTTGGGGCATTATGGAATAGTAATACCGTCTTCGTCCACCTCTCTTGGGTAGGGGATCACTGGAAGATTTTGTGATCAGTCCTTTTTTCGTGAGCTTATCTAATGCACTGTAGAGAGTCCCGTAAGGAAAAATCCTGTGCGTGGACTCAGACAACTCTTTTCTTATCGCCACTCCATAGGCGTTCTCTTTCAGTTTCCAAACAGCCAGCAATACGATTTCTTCTGTAAGCGTTAAGTCCTTCATTGGGTCTCCTCTATGTATATATACGGATTTTAGTACAAATGGATGACAAGAATCAAAAAATTTTTACGATTTTCCGTACTTATAGATCTCCCACAGTCATATAAAGAGTGAATTATGAAGAATTATCAGAGCCGGCATGTGCATTGTTTTGCTCCAGGAACCTCCCCAACAGAAGCGGACAGGAGCCGTGTTTTTCATCTTCTATGAGGGAATAATAGACCGCGAAGGAGAAAAATTGATTAAGAAATTTGACTGGGCAAAGATGAGTGAAATTGCCACGAAGAAAAAAATAAAACAAAATCAATTAAAATTCTTCTTATAAGCCCCTTTTCTTTACTTCGACATAAAAAGGAAAATAATTTCCCCCCTCAGCTCGATACCAGGGCTCAAGTCTGTAATGTCCTTTCTCCAGAGGGATGTTTTTCATCTCTAGAGTCAGTGCTTCTGTATCCGCGTTTTCCAAACTCCTCTGAATAGTTCCCAGACGAAGCTTCATCACTCCTTTCCGTCCAATCTTCTCCCTGAAACGGAAAGTGAAATCATACTGGCCTTTCGCCTCGACTGCAACATCCCAGTAGCCATAGATCTTATCCTGGGCCCAGATTCCCTGGCTTCCTTTGGCATCATTTCTGTTCAAGATGACTGGATTCTCGTGGCGTGTTCCCAGCTTTATCCTCTGAATCTGAGTAAGGTGTGGGCTTTTTATTACTTCTTCATACCAACCATCGAATTCCTTCTTTAATTCCTTGACGATGGCGGGATGACTGGATTGAATGTTTTTCTGCTCATACGGGTCTTTCTCCAGATTGAACAACTCAAAATCTTCCAGTCCTGCTGAATAAGAGGAATGGCCCACCAGCTTAAATTCTCCCTTCCTGACTGCAACATTCCGGTAAGGTTCAGGAAATCCCCGCTGCCAGTGGAAGAATAGAGAACGGTTGGCCCAGCCAACCTTCTGTTTGCGTATCAGGGGAAGAAGATTTTTTCCATCGACTTCAGTATCTTTGGATAGTGGAATACCGCACAAGTCCAGGATGGTCGGAAACATGTCGATATGGGCGGTAGGAACGTTGACCGTCAAATTGTCAGGTAATTGGCCGGGAAAGCGCATGAAACAGGGAACCCGGATCCCTCCCTCATACACACTGCTTTTCCGCCCCCTGAGCCCTGCTCTGTACCTATTCTGCTGAGGCCCGTTGTCTGTCAGGAAAATCACTACAGTATTGGAATCCAGGCCGAGCGATTCAACTTTGCGCAGCAGCTGGCCCAAGTTATTATCGATATTAGAAACCATAGCATAGACTTTTCGTGCCGCATCCTTGTCTCTATCGCTCATCTGAGGAATGGGCTGTCCTTTATGCGCATATTTGTCCGGGGATGGGTCAAGCTCCTTGTATTTAAAGTAATACTCATCAGGGACCTGTAGCGGCGTATGGGGAGCGTTGAAAGATAGATAGAGAAAAAAGGGCCTTTTCCTGTTTTCTTCGATGAAGTCTATGGCCGCGTCGGTGAACACATCCGAACAGTAGCCATGAGTTTGAACCGGGACACCATTCTTTGAGAGAACCGGGTCAAAATAGGATTTATCAAACTTGAAGTAATTCCTGAAGTCCCCGACCTGGCCGATCCCTCCGCCTAGATGGACGAGCGAACGCTCGAAGCCCTGGTCTTGGGGCCGAAAAGGATAATTGTCACCGAGATGCCACTTACCAAAGATCCCTGTTGCATATCCTGCCGAGCGGAGCACTTCAGCTATAGTTACTTCTTCTGCGGCCATAATGGCTCCACCGTTATAAGTGTCGTAGACTCCGGTGCGCAAAGAATATCTTCCAGTCATGAGGCTGGCTCGTGTTGGCGCACACACAGGTGAGACATAAAAATGACTGAAACGGACGCTTTGTTGAGCCAGTTGATCCAATACCGGAGTCTGGATGTCTGGGTTTCCGTGAAATCCAAGGTCTCCAAAGCCCTGGTCATCAGTGATGCAGAGAATGATATTGGACCTGGAACGAGATTTTCCCCTCGGCCAGGGAGTCGTGAGAGCTGCGGCTCCGATTCCCAGGGTTTTTATGAACTCTCGTCTCGAATAAGACATGAATCACAAGCCTTCTTCTTTATCCATTCAATCCTTAAAGCTATCTTCGCCAAAGATACCCAAAGCTTCAGGATGATTGTATTTAATTATTTTGATTTGGAGAACATCCCCAATTTCTATTTCAATTCTTTGATGCGGATGTTGCGGAATTCCACATGCGAGCCATGGCCGAGGAAGCCGATATGCCCCGCAGTCCTCTTCAATCCCGGATGTTCCCTTCCATCTATTGTGCCCTTCTCGATAGCTTCCTGGATATCCGCATCCACGATCGTCACGCCGTTGAGGTTGACTGTGATCCGCGTCCCTTTGGCAATGACTTCTTGATAGTTCCACTCCCCTACTGATTTCAGATAACCGCGTTTGGCCGGGACAACACCATAGATAGAGCCGTGATACTGATAGGGCTTAAGGTCTCGATAAATAAGCGCTGTATTATCCAGGATCTGGAGCTCCATGCCCACATACGCCGCATCACCCTTCAGCGGAGCACGAATCCCCAGCCCGTTGTTTGCGCCTGGCGTGAGCTTGAATTCGAACCGCAACACAAAATCGCTGTATTCCTTCTCCGTGTACAGATTCCCGCTCCCTCGCTTGGGGTAAATGACTATCTTTCCTTCTTCAGCCACGTAGCCGACCGTATCTCCCACCCAGCCTGTGAGGTCTTCACCATTAAATAGCGGCACAAAATCCTCAGCAATCTCTTCATCGCTCACCTTCCGAGGTTCTTCAGCCGGAGTGATTTCACGGATGTAAATATTCCGGAAATGAAGCGGCGTGCTGTGTGCCTGAAGTTCGATCTGACCGATCGGGTAGATCGGTTTGTCCCGTTCCCAGTAATTCTCCATCACTACGTTATCCACAACCAGCACACTATTCAAATAGACTGTGACTTGTTCACCAACCATCTTGATCCGGAAGCTATTCCATTCACCGATGGGATAATCAGCGACTGCGAGCGGCTTGCTCGGGCCTTTTTTATTGTTGTAAAGTCCTCCCGAACCTTCGGGCCACTGAGCTGTGTCCCAGATCTGAACCTGTGGTGACCCACGCAGATATATGCCGCTGTCTCCTTCTTTTTCAATCTTCCAGTCGACAAACATCTCAAAATCCTTGTAGTCTCTGGCAGTGCAGAGGCTGTGCCCTTTGCCGTCAAAAACAAGGATTCCATTCACGACTTTCCAGTGCAGCCGCATATCCTCATCCGCTTCTGCCTGGGCTTCTTCCAGCTCTTCGGGCGTCATCTTCGCCCGGCTTGGCGGGTCCTTAACCAGCCCCTTCCATCCGCTGAGATCCTTTCCATTGAAAAGCGGCACGAATCCTTCCTGTTTCAAAAGAGTTTCGATGTACCTCTCGAGCCGCTCTTTATCATAAGCGTCTTCAATACTCCCCGCTGCTTTCTTCAGTACCGTTATCACATCAGGGCCTGACAATCCGGTCTTCTCACCTCTCCGAGGAGATACGATCCTAAAAGCGGCGATTGCCGCTTCTTCTTTCAGCTCCGGATCAGCTAAAAATGGCGCCACTAGATTTAAGGATGCACGGATTTTGACATTCCCTAAACCGGCAAGAACAATTTTTTTCTCCTCGGCTCCCATCTGGATCTCCAGAGCTTTCTTCAATAGAGATAGTTTTCCCCAATCATCCAGGTCCGAATCATTCACCAAGCGGACAAAGCCCTGGATGGCTAACTGGATGTGCTCCGTATTTTTCGTGCTTTGGCAGATCTCGAAAAGCTCATCCGCAGCACTCAAATCCGGCCATTCGGATAGAGTGAGCACAGCCGCATCTTGAATGATTTCATCTTCGCTTTGAGTCTCCTTGACAACGACTTGAAGAGCTTCTTCGCCTCCAATTCTCGACAGAGGCCTGAACAAATCCACTCGCTTAGCCCCTTCGATACCTGCCAGCGTCCCCAAGAACAAATCCGCCCGTAAATCAGGAACAGGAATCTGGTTGGCGCTGACCACTGCCGCATTCTGAATGAGCGATATCTCTTCACTGTCATCGGTTTCAACAAGAAGCTTGATCAAGCGCGGCAGGTCATTCTCGCTGACTAGAGGTTCAAGTCCGGCCAGAGCTGCCAAACGGATTTCTTTGTGCTCACTCTTTGTCTCAGTGAACACTACATCCACATGTTCTATGGCCTCCCGTTCGGCAAGGATCTCTATTAAAATAATACGGCCCAGTGGAGGCATTCCATCAAAGGCCTCAACTGCTCGAGGCACCACCTGATCGGCCGAATAACCCATGAGAGCCAGCTTCACAGCCCTGGCCTCTTCATCCTGATCGGTCTGTAAGCGGCCCAGCAGATTCTCAAGAACATTGAATCCCCCCAACTTGGCTGCTGCAGGTATTGCAGCCAGACGGACGATTATCTCTTCGTTCTGCAAACTTTTTAGAATGACCGGAAGAGCTGATTCATCCCCTCGGTGCCCGAGCATAGCGATTATCTCCGCTTGAACTTCAGGCGAGACGTTTTCCATTTTTCTTATCCAAACAGCTGTTGCCTCCTCTTCCTCAATCGTATTGGCCAACTCGAGTGCTCTCCAGCGAAATTCCTTATTGGGACTGTGCACAGCGTCCAGCAAATCATCAAGAGCATTTTTTCCCAGAACTGAGACAAGAATACTCAATGCGGAACTCTGGATATGACTTTCTTGCGGGGCGGTGTAGTTTTCAATCATCTTCCGGCAGATCCTTACACACGTCTCACGGCTCCCTGCTTCAGCCAACCGTTGTGCATAAAGCAGATAAATGGAAGGGGCCTTAATCCTCTCGTACGCAGGAGCCGTCACGCTCACATTATCCAAGACTTTTTCTGAGCGAGGATCGCCAATATTCGCCAGGGCGTATAAAGCGACACTGCGAAGGTTCTCGTCTCCACTTTCAGAATATTTAATGATCTTCTTGACTGCCTTTTGACTGCCCAACTCTCCCAGCGCCTTGATAATCGTCGCTTTTTTTTCCTCGGATACCACACCAAGTGACTTCAATAAGACTTTCTCGACTTCAGGAGTGCGGATAGCCAATAATGCCTGAGTCGCCGGTTCGCACAGTCTTCTATCCTTGAGTAACTGACTGAGAGGTTTGACTGCCTCTCCCCTACCAGCTATCTGAAGCTGACGGATTAAAAACGCCTTGACTTCATTGTCTCGGGCAGCTTCCAGAGATTCAAGAAGCGACAGAGCAAACATCTCACGTTCTCCCTCAGCACCTCCACGGTTGACATGCACGGCCACGCCGTTAAGCGCAAACCGGACCTGGGTGTCATCTCCTGTTCCTGGAGGCACAAGCATCCGACAGATCTCCTGTATGCCTTCTGATCCGAGCTGAACAATTTCAGAAGCCAGTAGATCTCGTTCTTCAGTGGTCTGAGCGGGAAACTTGGCCAGTGTGTCAGCCACCTTGGTCTTCAGCGTCCGTAAATCCTCTTGTCCCAAGACTGAAGAGGTGAAAAAACATAAAACCAGCAGTGACACAATAATTGAAACTCTATTTTTCACTAATCTAGAATTTCTCATTCCAATTTCTCCTGAAATGGATGTCATTTCTCAAATCTGCCATGGAGCCCGCATGGGCTGATGAATGAAACGGTTGGCTTCCTCATCATTGATGAACAGCTGTTTAACCGGGTCAAAGCGAAGGGGCCTCCCCAGGCGCACCGCAATCTTGGCCAGATTAACGATGGTGCAGGAGCGGTGTCCATTCTCTTCATTCAGAGCGAATTTTTTCCTGGTCCTGACTGCCTCGAAAAAGTCTGTTACCTGCGGCTCTGGGTCTGGAAGTGCGACTAATTTCTCCTTGAGCCCAGGAATATCTGACTCAAGTCCTCTGAATAATTTTCCGTCAGGGCCTTGGATAAAAGGGGCGTTTTTGTCCCTGTTTTCTCCGTCGAGGACGATTTCGCAGCCGTCTGCATATCTCAAACGAATCCAACGCCAGGCGCCGCAGGCATCCGGATGCTGCTGTGGACAATCTGTCTCGATCTCAACAGGGCTGGTGTGGTCTTTATTCAGGAGGTACTGAACCGGGTCCAGATAGTGCATACCCATATCTCCAAGGCCGCCCCCATCATAATCCCAGTATCCGCGGAATGAACCATGGACTCTGTGAGGATGATAAGGTTTATAAGGAGCCGGGCCCAGCCAGAATTCGTAATCCAACTCTTTAGGCACGGATTGAGGTTTCAAGTCAGTCTTCCCACTCCAGTAAAATTTCCAATCAAAACCAGTTATGCCGCTGACTGTGACTCTAAGAGGCCAGCCCAGCAGACCACTCTGAACAATCTTTTTAATCGGCTTCACAGTCGTGCCGAAACCATAATATCGGTCCCGAAACCGGAACCAGGTGTTCAGCCGAAATATTCTTCCGTTCTTCTGAACGGCTTCCACAACCTTCTGTCCTTCGCCGATGGTCCGTGTCATCGGCTTTTCGCACCAGATATCCTTTCCGGCTTCAGCCGCCGCCACAGCAATGAGGGCGTGCCAATGGGGCGGAGTCGGGATATGCACAATATCAATATCAGAGCGTTCCAGGACTTCCCGGAAATCCTTATACCCTTTGACTCCAGGCCCCCCGATCTCCAACGCTTTTTTCAGATGATTCTCATCGACATCGCACACTGCCAGGAGTCTGGCTCCAGGATAATTCAGGTGCCCTCGCCCCATGCTGCCAACACCGATGACTGCCTTGGTCAACTGGTCACTCGGCGCTGTGTATCCCTGCCCTCCAAGAACAGAGCGTGGGATAACTGTGAATGCAGCCGTGGCAGTAATGGCTCCTTTGATGAAGTCCCTGCGGGTTATTGTTTTTTTACCCTCCATATCCCTCTCCTTTATTTGGAGTTTTCTGTAGGGGCCTAAATGCTCATGACTGATGGCCCGATTCTCAGGCGCTCAATTATACACTAATCGCGAAATAAATTCTTACGAAAAAAGGCATAGATGGCTACGCGATCTAAGAGATAATGCGCTAAAGCAAGTAAAAATATCCAAAATGCAGGAAAATTTGAGCGGTCTATTATTCTGTTTGCTTTTTCGTTTTTTTTCTTCGAGGAATCCAACGCGGAACAGAATCACAGTATCTCCTGTACGAATCTCCAAACTTGGCCCTGAGATCGGGCTCTTCGTAGGCAACAACAAACAGGTGAAAACACATAAACATCAATAGTGCATACAAACCAAGTAATAAGGAGGCAAATAAAATCGCCTCTCCGATAAGAATGAGCAGGACTCCAATGTACATCGGATTCCTCACATACTTGTACAGCTCTTGCATGACTAGCTTCTTTGGTGGGTCGATTGGAGCCGGAGTCCCCTTTCCCTTGAAGGCAAAGCTCCATGCACACCGGATATACACGAAGACACCAAAAAGCATTGGAATTAGGCCAATGAACCGGATGCTGCCGATATCCACTGCAAATCTGTCTCCAAATGAAGACAGCAGAAAGTACGGAACCAGGACTAAAAATACACCGGGCAAGAGAAGAGTAAAAATGAGAGTTTTAATGATGACCATGTTTTATCAAAGCAAGTCTAACAAACATATAAGATACTTCCAAGAATAATGAAAATTTTTTTGATTCTTTTTAATTAAAGTGTTTTGAATGATTGTTAAAAATATTCAAAGGACAGAGATTTGCTAGATATATCCTGGCTATTCAAACAAAGAAATATCAATAATCTTTTTGATGTCTTGAAAATGCCGGTTGAGAGTGAAAATTTTGCATCCATTTTCCTGGGCAATCACAGCGATATAGCAATCAAGTAGATGAATTTTCTTTCCCTTTTTTTTGAGATTGTAAGATAGTCTCCCCGCCTTTATCCAGGTATCTTCGCTCTTGTCAATAACGTTAAAAGCCTCGATAAAATCTCCGATTATCGAAAGTTCCTTTGTCGATTTTGCCCCCCGCATCAATTCCGCTATAACGATTTTTGGAACACAGACTTTATCCTCATCAAGAATCCTGTCGACTTTTTCAGTAATGGTAGAGGACTTGTTCTGGAAATACTCGATCCAAACTGAAGTATCAATTAGAATTTTTTCAGCGCTCATGATGTCTTATCTCATCTGCCTCAAAATCAAGTTGACCTTTAAATGATTTAATCTTCTTCAATTTTTGTCTTTTGAGATAGTCACGGACGGCTTCCTTTACAGCAGACGCTTTGCTCCGCGCTTTTGTCTCTTTCATTAGCTCTTCTAAAACATCATAATCTATTGTAACAGTCGTTCTCATAATTTATCTCCCTCAGACCTGATGCACAATATATTATAAATTATTTAATCATTATGTCAAGTCATTTATATGCTATTCATATGCACAGTTAAAATACAATTTATTATGCAATTTGTTTGAACCCCCCGAAAAAGCGTATCAATAATTGGGGACTGTCCCCATTTTTTTTTGTTTATTACATATCGGTAAATCTTTTGAACAATTCTATCAATTCTGACAGGATCATGGCTGTGGCTCCCCAGATTTTATCCCCTTTGAAAAAATAAAAAGGGACTTCGATATCCCTGCCTTTATAGTGCCACGTCTCTCTCCGGATATTTTCAGGATTCAGCAGGTGATCCAGAGGGATTTCGATCACTTCTTCCACTTCAAGCTCTGAAGGCTGGAAATCCGGCCGCTCATCTGCAACACCCACCACCGGATAAACGCAGTAGTTGCTCGGAGGGATATAGAGCGGCGTTAACTCCCCAAGAATTCGGACATAATCTGGAGGAATGTTCACCTCCTCGTGAGCCTCCCGGATAGCCGCTTCTTTGAAGCTTTCGTCTTGCTCCTGCTGTCCTCCTGGGAAGGAAATCTGGGATTGATGGAAATCGACTCGAGATGTCCGTCTAGTGAAAACGACATGGAGCCTTTCATTCAAGGGATAAAGCAGTATGAGGACTCCAGCCTTGAGGCACGAATCTTCAACCTCAGTGTATATCCTGTTCCCAGGCCTGGGATGAGGCATCATTATCAACTGGGCATCCAGACCTGGCTTCGGCTCCTTGAGTACTTCTTCAAGATACCGAATTGTATCCCTGGTGAGAGGTTTTTTCTTCATTTATTTAAAAAAGATTTCTGTCCCCTTTTCAATTTATTTGGGCAAAAGATTACCAATTCATGAGAAAAAATGCAAGATGGAGCCGTTTGATGAATACTGAAATAATGAATAAGAGACCGCCTCGTCCTTTTTTCCTTTGGACCAAGAGAAGGAATTTATAGGTAAAAAAATCAATCCCCACGAACCAAAAGCCAATTTCTTCCGTATTATTATCTAAGATAGTTCGATTAAGGAGAGAGAACATGCGCAAGAAATTCTCAATGAGTTCAAGAAGTCACATGCACAATCCCATTACTTTGAGTTTGTTCGGAATAGTATTCCTGTGTGCGCTTCTTAATTGGTCCTGCAGCTCGATCATCCAACCTGTCTCCGTAAAAGGGGAAGAAGCTGACCTGGCTTTGCTCACAGGTGAATGGAAAGGTGAATACTACAGCAAGGGCCTGGGCAGAGGCGGATCGATTGAGTTCAAGCTTATTGCAGGCGAAAACTCAGCATCCGGCGAAGTCATAATGATCCCTCGCGGCTCTCAGATGCCTTTCCAGCCAGTTTCTCAAACAGGCAAACCAAAAGCCGTCACACGCTCTATAGAAGTGTTGAAGATTAACTTCGTCCAGATCAGTCAAGGAAGAGTGAGCGGAAAGCTCGATCCTTACTGGGATCCGGATAACAAAGTGACTCTCCTAACCTTCTTTGATGGAGTGCTGAAAGGCGACACCATTGAAGGCACTTTCCGGTCGCGCAGAGAAGAATCCGGATTCTTTTATCACGGTCAATGGAAGGTCACTCGAATTTCTAAATAAAAAATCAGGGATTACTCGACAATGTGAGCACCGCGTATCCGTTCCCAATCGGATAGAGCTCTATGCACAGAATCCAAAAATTGATCGCGGTTGCTCGGTGAGACTCTAATATTCCCTCTATTCTTCCTGGCTATTTCTATTTGAGTTCTGTAGCATGTGATGGAACTGCAGTAACTCCAAGCGGCTATTCCCCTGGATGCTTTGACTGACTCGACCGTCTCAAAAGGAATGTTCCAGTAAAACTGGCCAAATTTCAGCCTGATCCTGTCTTGAAGAACAAAGATCTTCCTCGGAAGGACCATCCAATACACAAGCAGAATAAAAGGAGCCGCCGCAAAGAGAACGATCGCTCCCATGCCTGAATCTTTTGCAGGTTCGCTGGGGATCACATCTTTGTAATGGGCATCTATATAAAATAATAATCCCATGGCAATCAGCAAAACGACTGGAAAAGCCAGAGCAATCTTCACCCAGAAGTCATATTTGATATTGTCTTCGTACAGGACTAAATCCATTTTGAGTCATCCTCATTGAATCAAAATCTATGGCGACCTTATTTCTTTCCTTTTTAAGGATTCTCTGCCAGAGTCTTGGGAGCTTAAGCTAAAAATACTCTTCAACTCGTTAAATACTCATCCAATCCCATCAACTCCCCCAGAAACAAATCAGCCCGATCATTGTTTTTTTATTTCGTCTTGGATAAGCTCTACCTCATAAACATAAGGCCACATCTTTCCCGTAACAAATAACCTCTTCCTTCCAGGATCATAGGCAATACCATTCAGAACATAATCCGTGTGACTTCTATACTCCTTGGGAACAATCCCGCTAAAATTAATTCTGGCTGTCACCTGTCCAGAACGGGGATCTATTTTAATTATTTTTGGAGATTGCCAGACGTTTGCATAAATGACTCCTTCTATATACTCCAGCTCATTGACGTTATGAACTGGTCTTTTGTTGTCAACCACCTCCAACGTTCTTCTTACCCTGAACGAATCCGGATCCAAGAAGTAAAGCCTGTTCGAACCATCACTCATTATCAGGTGTTCTCCATCAGTCGTGATTCCCCATCCTTCCATTCGAGCCGGATACCGGAAGGAACCCAGAAGCCGAAAGCTCTTTTTGTCATACACGAATCCAATTTGAGAATGCCACGTCAGCTGAATAATTCTGTCTTTGTAAATCGTGATTCCCTCGCCAAAAACGTTCGGAGAGAGCGAGAATTCTTGGAGAATTTCTCCGGTCTCGAGCCTTATCTTTCGAAGTCTTGAGAGGCCGTAGCGTCCTGTGCTTTCATACAAATACCCATTTTCAAAAACTAATCCCTGGGTGAAAGAACCCGGTGGATGGGGATACTTAGCGACAATTCTGTACGGGATGTCCTTGGGAAGTTTTTCAGGAATAAGCACAGGACTTGAATAACACGATACTAGAAGAAGGAAAAGGCCAAAGCAAAAAGTGGATATCTTCATTTCAGCGCCAAAATAATTATCTATCTTGTTATATGATAACAAGTTAGGTTTGCCTTGTTAAGTGATATCTATGTTGAATAAGGTGAGTACGGGATAAAAATACCATGCCTGATGATATATACGGATATGGATAATTCAATTCACCAAAAAAGAAAACAAAAAGTACCTCTCCACTTTTTATTCGTCTCCTGTGTATTTTTTAAAAGAGTCAAACGAAAGCCAATTGTTTTGCTTCGACTCCAAACTTTCCCTATAATATATGCCACACAAGGGAGAGCGATGGATAATAACCTCAAAACAAAAATAAGAACTTCCAAGCCTAAAATCCAATTCCCAACGTTCGTGAAATTCTGGAAGAACATCGGAATAACAGAGAAATTCAGACAAATCAAAGAAGGTGGAATAAAAGCCATCCCCTCCCACTGGTGGGTCGTCCTTGTCTTGTGTGCAGTGGTCGGTCTTGCGTTTCCCCTGCTAGGCCAGTTGTCCACTCCTCTACACATCCTCACGCATGAATTCACTCAGCTGTACACCTTATTGACTGGCGTTGGGCTTTTCTTTTTGGCCCGTTGGACAGTGAAAAAAGTTGTCAAGAAGTCCCGAAGCGTGTCGCCCGTCGAGCACATGCGCGGAGCATTTCTAGTGTTGCTGACTGGAATCGTGGTCATGGGCCTGCTCACAATGGGAGTGATGTATATCGCCAACGTTGTTTCCTGGGATTGCTTATTCCATAGGGGTGTCCCCTTCTTCTGGGTCACCTGGTTGCCAGTTGCAGCCTGGGCTGGAGTTGGAGGAATTCTGGTCGGCATGCGCGGCTGGGGCTGGCTCAAGTCTTGGGGAATGGTTTTGCTGATCATTATATTATCTATTGCCCAGGACCTTCTGCAGTTCATTAAAGGTGCGCGCGGCGTCGATTTCATCATCGGTGATCCTCTGGCGTTTGACCAGCGTGTCGGGATGGCCATTCCGGAGATTCATTTCTATCAACGCCTATTCGTCGTGATTCTCGCATACTGTCTCTGGCATTTAGGGCTGTGGCGGTTCGGCCGAAAATGGCTAAATGGAGGTTCCGGATACCAGAAAGAAGTGCAGCATTTCCGTCGCAAGGCCCTTCTCAGCAGCGCCCTTGTTCTCGCATCAGCACTATTTTTAGGAAGTTACATCGGATTAGGCTGGGGACGCGCTACCCTTCACAGCGAGCTCCACGAAATCCACAGAACAGAACACTTCAATTTTTTCTACGCTCCGGGAGGAAATGCAGAGGACAGCGTCGGGGCCATCGCCAGCGATGCGGAATGGTACTGGCATCGTTTATCCACTCACTGGAACACATCTCCCAAGAAACCTGTGGACGTCTACCTTTTTGAGAATTACAGCCACTTAAAACGTTTAACAGGAATTGGAGCGGCTCACGCCTCGATCAATATGATCTGCATCGTCTATTCCACGGCGACGACGAGGACTTTCTATCATGAACTGGTGCATGCCCTTCATCAAGCTGGCTTCCATCCAAAGTTCACAGTGTGGTTTAACCGAGGAATCGTGGAAGGACTGGCCCAGGCTTACCAAGATGAGCTGGTCTGGCTGCCCGAAGCGCATAGGCATCATACAGGCGCGTTGAAATCAGGCAAGCTCCCGTCAGCCGCTGACTTCATGTCATTTTTTGGCTTCTGGAAGGTAGAAGAAATGATCGCCTATGATTCGGCTGCATCATTTATCGGCTTCTTGATCTACACCTATGGAATGGACAAATTCCAGGAATTCCAGAAGAGCCCGGATTACGAACATGTGTTCGGAAAAGACATTTCACAGTTAGATACCGAGTGGAAACAATTTCTCGAGAATGTGGAAGTGGATGTCGAAACCAGGGTACGTGCCGGCAATTATTATGATGCCGCGTATTGGGGAGCCTACAGCAAAGAATGCTGCCCCAAACTGGGAGATAGGAATCCTGACATAGAAAGGAGAGCCCGACGGCTCTGGAATCGTAGGCGATACGATAAAGCCTATGACCTTTATAAAAGCCTGTATGAGACAAAGAACGAGGTTCGATGGGGCTATCAGGTAGCACTGTGTTTGCAAAAATTGAATCAGCAGGAGAAAGCCTTGGTACTGCTGCATGATCTGGCCAACAGGGAGAACCTTGCAGAATTTGAACACATTAAGATTCTAAAAGCGCGCGCTTCCATCCTGATGGAACTGCAGGACTGGCCAGCACTCTATGCCACGTTTAAAGAACTCGCTTCCTATGAGGACGGAGAGCCGAGTGAAGACCAACAGGTTGTGGAGTCACTACTCCGCCAGCCTGGAATTCGCACGACCGTCTCGGAAGCCTTGACCACAGAAGACACCGATGAAAGGCGGCGTCTGTTAGAGAATCTGGCCAAAGCGCATCCCGAAATCTACGAGGTGCAGTATCTCTATGTGACTCGAGCGTTTAGGGCCATTTACGTGCGAGGAGGTGGAGCGCCCATTCAACATGGACAGGAATCCCAGATCCGCAATCTCCTGGAGCATATTGAAAAAGTTCCCAAGGCAGTCGACATGTATATTGAGAAACTGTTTTATTTTGCGGACTCAGCCATCCAAGCGCGTAATTTTACGCTGGCTGAAACCATCGAGGAACTCCTTCTTCGTCACAGCCGTGATCCTGTCCACAGGTTCCGAGCAGAAAAGCTGAAGGAGCAGATAGATTTTGAACGCGAGTATGCGTTGTCTCATGGCGAAATGACAAAAAGCCCGTGACAATCTCGATCGATGTGAATATGTATCAATGGCGCATTCAGGATCACTCATAACAGTTGGAGAGGAACGCTCAATCTCATCGAGAATAAACTTCTATTCATGATACAATCCAAAGTGAAAAATTGAATCTTTACTCCCCCATTTTTTCTTCTTTCTTCAGCCAAAATAATATTTTCAAACGAATATCAAAGGAAATTGTGACATATTGAATCCTGAAATGCCTTGGAAGTGCTTTATCATGCAAGGAAAAAGGATTAAGATTAAATTATAAAGCAAGAGAATCTTAGCTGTTTTCTGTGACAAAGTTGATATGGAGAATATTTATTTCTGTTCGAGTTCGAACATTAATTGTTAATAAATGATACATTGTATGTTTCACAGTGTTAGAAAACGCCAAGAAGACGAAATTGGCATGTTTATTGCAGATTAAAACAGGGAATGTAGGTTTCATATGTAAACAATTCTATTGTTAATTTCGTATATTAACTAAAAGGACTTCTCTACAGGTAAAATGGCATCTTTATACCAAAGAATAAAGAGGAGGAGTCGAAAAAATAAGGAGGTACACATGAAAGCAGTCAAAACCTTTACAATCCTATTCATCGCCACTCTGCTGCTGATCCCGAGTTTGACTTTCGCCAAATCTCAGGTCAAAGCAAGCCAGATCATCGACCAGATCAATGCGGGCAAAGCCGTCCAGTACAAAAATGCGACAATCGTGGGTGATCTGGACTTCACATCCATCAAAGATGTGACACTGGATGAAAAATCCAAGAGAAACAGAGTTTGGAGTAAGGGTTCCACTTTAACCTATTGGTGTCATGTCAGGTCCCCTGTATCATTCATCAATTGTGTTTTCAAGGGAGACGTTCTCGCTTATGTCCACGACGAAGATGAAAATGAAACCCACAACACCATCTTCTATAAAGACGTGGATTTTCAGGGATGCGATTTCCAGGGCAAATCTGCATTCAAGTATGTGAAATTTGAGAGTGATGCTAACTTCAAGAACACTCAATATCATAAAGAAGCTCTCTTCAAGTACACGAGATTCTCAACAGATGTCAGCTTTTCAGGTTCGAGTTTCTACGAGGCCGCCAATTTCAAGTACACGAAATTCTCAACAGATATCAGTTTTTCAAGTTCGATCTTCCATGGGGAGGCTAATTTTAAGTACACGAAATTCCCTGAGCCCGTCTATTTTGACAAAACCACATTCCAACAGTTCACAAATTTCAAATACGCTAAATTCCCTGAAGGCGTTACTTTTGAGAACACTCAATTCAAGGGAAATGTCGATTTCAAATACACGAAGTTCTATGAACCTGTGAATTTTGACGGCGTGGTTTTCGGTGACGATGTGGATTTCAAATACACGAAGATTAACGGGAAATCGTTTGTTACCTATCTTCTAAAGAAAAGATTGAAATAAATAACTGAATCGATCAGCTGAAACGCTCTCTAGCTTGTAAAGAGTCCCCTATAAATTTTCTTTCAAATACCTGGTCAGCAGCTCATACAGATGACGGGTGGTGTTTTCTCCCTCGGATATCCCATGTGACCGGTTAGGGTAAGACATCATCGTGAAATGCTTGTTATGCTTGATCAGCTCATTCACCAGGGCCTCGAAGTTCTGGTAGTGGACATTGTCATCCCCTGTTCCGTGAATGAGAAGCAGGTTCCCTTCCAACTGATGGGCAAAAGTGATGGGTGAGCCGTTCTTGAAGCCTTCCACATTATCCTCCGGAAGTCCCATGTATCTCTCCTGATAGATCGTGTCATAGTAGCGCTGGTTGCTGACAAAGGCTATGGCCATGGCCATTTTATACAGGTCAGGGTAACGGAATATGGCGTTGAGGCTCATCGAGCCTCCTCCACTCCATCCCCAGATCCCGATGCGGTTGGAATCCACCCAGGGCCAGCGTTTGATGATGGCCCGCAATGCGGCAGCCTGGTCAGCCGATGCCAATATTCCAATCTGGCGGTAAATACACTTGCGCCACTCCCGCCCACGGGGAACGCGAGTCCCACGGTTATCCACGCTCATGACCACATAGCCCTGCTGGGTCAGCATCAGATGCCACAGATAGCGGTTTCCACCCCATCTATCCCCGACCGTGCTTCCTGCCGGCTCTCCGTAAACATAAAAGAGCACCGGGTAGCGCTTGTTCGGGTCAAAATCATATGGTTTCATGCACCAGCCGTCTAGGTTCACACCTTTGCCGATATCCACTCGGAAAAACTCGACAGGTTGTCTTTTAAGAGCCTGGACCTTCTTCCTTAGATTTGAATTTTCCACTAGAATCCGCACCGCTTCATGCGCAGGCAAACGCACGAGCTCGGTCACTGAAGGCTCATCAAACGTGGAAAAAGTATGGAAGGCCCAGCGCGAATCCGGAGAAATCCTGTACCTGTGATTCCCTTTCTGCTCCTGGGGAGTGATCCGCTCCGCCTCTCCTACTCCATCCAAAGGCACACGGAAAAGATAGCGCTGTGTCGGATTATCCGGTGAAGCAATGAAATAAACCCAGCCTCCCTCCTCATCGATGCTCTGCATACTGACCACATCATATTCCCCGGGAGTCAAACACTTCACCTCTGCTCCAGCCCTGGAAGCCAGATAGATATGACTCCAACCATCCCGTTCACTCACCCAGGTGAAAGAGTTCCCGTCATCCAGCCAGTGCAGGTCATCGACCACTTCCACCCAGGCCTTGTCGCGCTCGGTCAGAATCGTTCTCACTTTTCCATTCTGGATATTGCCCATCATCAACCAGATTGTATTCTGAAGCCGGTTCAAGCGCTGAAAAATGACTTCCTCCGAGTTGGATGCCCAGTCCATCCGCGCAATGTAATGATTCCTCGGATCTCCCTCCAAGTCAAACCAACGTGTCTCCCCTCCTCCAGCACTCACCACTCCAATGCGGCTCGAAGAGTTGGTTTCCCCTACCTTAGGATACTGGAGCGGCGTGAGCTTCGGGTAAAGGGAGTCAGTATTGTTGATGAGGTAAAATGTCTTTATGCCTTCTGCATCAAGCTGCCAGTAAGCGATCCATTTGCCATCCGGACTCCACCGCCATCCATCCCTGAGACCGAATTCTTCTTCATACACCCAGTCAAAGGTGCCGTTGATGATGGTCTCGGAGCCATCTTGTGTGAGCTGTGTTATCCGGTTGTTTTTTAAATCCTCCACATAGACATTGTTTTCAACGACGTATCCAACTCGATTCCCATCAGGAGAAAACTTGGCAAACATGAGTGTAGAAGGTTCGGCATCTCCTCCGAGCTTGTGTAAACTCCAGTCGCTTAAATCTAAAACCCAGTAATCTCCCCGCGTATTCTGCCGCCAGACACGTTTGGTGTTCGTGAAGATGAGAAGCTTCTGTCCGTCCGAAGACCAAACGTAATTGGATATGGACAGTGGATCTTTCTCTCCTTTTGGGATGAGACGGTTGGCAGGCACCAATATTTCCGGTTCGCCGGTCTCAGCGTCATAAAGGACTATGTCTCGACCCTCCTTATTTGATCTTGACCGTTCAAGAGTCGTGTAGCCGTTTCTCTCTTCCAACCAGCGCGCTGGACCAAAGCGCTCACTCCTGAATTCATTAGAGCTGTAAATCCGCTCAAGAGTGAGCAGGGATGGGTCTTTTTCCTGTCCCTGTTGTGGAGCGCAGGCAAATAAAATTATAAGTGCTATCGAGATAACATAGAGCCGTTTCATATTTCCCTCCAGATTTTTCATTTTAATAATTCATCCCAAACGGGAAGACATGACAGATTGTAAACATTTCCTCGTTTTCATATTTATGTGTTTCAAGGCAGATTTATTTGCTGATGATCACGATCTGTTTCGAATAATCCACACTCAAAACAACTTGTGACAGGATATCGGAACCTATTCCCAGCAGAATTGGTTCGGGCAGGTCTCCGCTGATTCCCCTGAAGCTGACCTTCTTGGCTGAAGTGACTTTAAACGAATACTGGCCGAGTTGAATTTTATCGATTCGGTATCCTCTTTTTACTTCAGGTAAATCAATTTTTTTAACCAATGCAGGATCTACACAAGTCCGGCTCTTTCCTGTATCAATCTGAATGAGGACTTGATGCCCATTCACCTCTCCTCCGATAATAATCATTCCTTTATGCTCTTTTGACTGGATTAAAGGGAAAGTGATATCTCCCGCTTCAATCCTCGGAAATGGTAACTCCGATACAGCAATTATTTTATTTCGATAATCAAGAGTAAACCGTTTACCATACACATACCGAGGTCCGATCAGCCCAACGAGTCCACTCCCCGCATGTTCGTGAGCTTGCTCCTTAACCCAGACCTTGCCGAAAACCACTAACTCTGGAACTCTGAATACGCGGGATGTCCCGATTACCTCTCCTGATGAATCATAGTGTGTACTCTCTCCAACTGAAGAAAGGCTAAGTTGACACGCGGTCTCCGGTGCCACAAGCAATCCAGACATGTTTCCTGTATCAAAAGCCATTTCCAATTCTTGTCTATTGATAATCACCTGAACATAAGGATAGCCGAATTTGCCTACCTTTATAGGGAAAATCTCGCTCGGTTCGTATTCAAGCTTTTTTTGCCAATCCACTACTTTTTCGTGTCTTCGACAAACTACTCCACTGAATAAAGAAAATATCATGAGAACAATACTCCCCAGAGTGGCATGCCTATTGAAAAATTCATGCATCTTTTTTGCCTTGAAAGATTTTGAATTATATCATCATTTAAAGAAATGTTTCACATGTTCTCTTAATCGAATGAAAACAGGAAGACTAAAATACAAATTTGCAAAAAAGGTTGTTTCCCAAGAAGCTAACTCTTAAAAAAATTTTAAGATAGGAATTCTATTCCGGTTATAAGTACTGCTCGATGATCCGAATTAAACTGGAAATTTGGAGACTGCCCCCAATTACTCAATCTTCTTGGCTGGGGTGGATTGGCCGCGCTGTCTCAGGATTAATCCAGTCACTCTGCCTTCATCATCCTTTTCAAAACGAATCACGATGTAAGGGTCTGTGGAGAAAAACACAGTGAGTCCCTGGGCGTAAAATCGTGTAGGCGCTTGCCCGGTGGGAGTAATCACCAGGTAGTAGTCCTCATGCGCCACATCCAGAATATATTCAGGATTAATCTCGTATTTTCCCACGTACTGAGCATAAACAGAAGAGTCAAGCCTGTAGAGAGTTTTTTCTTCAGGTTGAAAATGGGGCCATTCATAGGCCGCTGATACTCCCCGCAGAATCTCCTCGATGAGATAGGAGCCATTATCGCTGTTCGTCATGACCACCACTCCCTCTCCTTTCACAGGATAGGCGACCATAAAACACTCAAATCCTTCATTCCTTCCCTTCATGTGGAAGAAGAGGTTATCCCCGGCATCCTCAATCAAAAATCCGCATCCTTGAATATTTATCTGAGGGGTCAGCATCGTACGCGCCTGCTCAGCCGAAACAATTTTCCGAGACTCTCCCCGGGCTGTTTTCATAACATCGATTAAAAAAAGAGCCAAATCAGTGGGCGTTGTCCACAGCCCTGCAGCCGCCATTTCAGGATGGCGGGCCCATTTTCCCTCTAGTGGTCCTCCCTCACGGACGTGACCTGTGACGGCCACCTCTTTCTCTTCTGCTGGTAAAGGGATTTCGAAAGTGCTTCTTTCCATCCCGAGAGGTTGAAACACACTCTCTTTCATGATCTGGGGAAAAGGTTTCTCTTCCAAGTCAATAAAAAGCTGCTGGAGAATGGCATATCCCAATTCGGAATAGGAATACTGAGAGCCCGGGACAGCATAGACGCGGGCTGCAGGAGAATTGGCTGGTTTTTGACCGTCAAGGATTTGTTTTAACGTGGGTAGAGGTTCGGATTGAGGATATCCTTTGAATTCATGAGGAATCAATCCGGCGCAGTGGCTCAATAATGTGCGGAGTGTGACTTTGTTTTCTCTTGTAATCCTGTTTTCAGGAAGATTCCAAGAGTTCAGAAATTCATTCACATTGGAATCCAGAGTTATCCGTCCTTCATCAACGAAACCGAGCGCCGCAAGAGCCGCGACCGACTGACTGAGCGAGGCAGCCTGAAAAAGGGAATGGATTGTGACAGGCTCAGATCGCCCAGCTTCTTTAACTCCATACGCCTGCGCCCAATCGATTCGGTTTTGATAGATGACTGCCATACTCACTCCGGGCACTCTGTAATAATTCATGCGGGCTTCCAGCATCATTCTTTCCGGTTCCTGGCCTTTAAGCACAACAGCTTTGAGTAAGCCGTTTTCTACGGACTTCTTTCTTTTCTGAGTGCGCGATTTGGGAGTTTCACAAGCAGTCGAGATGAAACACAGAAGAATAATCACCACTGCAGGGAAGAAGTGCAGTATTTTACGGAAATCACAATGAGACGAAAACATTTTGTTCAAAAAAAGTCCCTTCTTTGCTTATACCAAACAGGGATTTTCCTGTCAAAAAAGACCTGTTCTTTATGTTCAGTGACTCATTACACTTCTATTGATTTTAATAATCCAAATTGACATCGTGAGCGAAGCATGGCCATCTCATCAAATATAATAAGAATGACTCCTCTATTGAACACCTAAAGATATCTCCTTGGGGAAAGACTTCTTTTTATGTATAATTTGATTTCAAACATTTTCCAGGGAGACACTTCGAGGAACATCCATCCATGAAAAAATTTGGAGAGTTCATACTCAAGCATAAAATTATTCTGATTCTTGTCATTGTCGGAGTATCTGTTCTCTTTTTCCTGCGCCTCCCAGAATTGAGGATGGAAGATGACGAGACAACCTGGTTCACGAGTGAAGACCCAGTGCACAAGGCCTATAAAAATCTTAAAGAAACCTTCATGGGCAGTGAATTCGTCGTCGTTTCCTACGAATCTGATAATCTTTTCAGTGAGTCAGAAATCCAATATCTTTCTGCACTATCCCAGGAATTAGAGAATGTTCCTCATGTGACTGAAGTCTCCAGCCTGACCTCAGTGGAGGACATAACAGGAACTGAGCTGGGACTGGAAATCAAACCGCTCATCCAAAATACTCCAAAGACAGAAGCTGAATTCTCCTACTTGAAACAAAGGATCAACATGAATCCATTTTTCAAGGGGAATTTGATTTCAGACGATGCGAGAATAATAGGGATTGTTTTAAAACTCTACCTGCCCGAAGATGCCGAGAAAGTTTTGAGCGTGATATCCGAAGAGGTGTTTGTCAACATCAAAGAAATCCTGAACAGAGAGCAGGAAAAAACCGGCAGGACATTTTATCTTGGAGGCAGCATAATCACCGATACGGAGATTCAACTGATTATTGAAAGAGACATGAGTTTGTTTTTCCCTTTATCCATGCTTTTGAGTGGGCTGGTGCTGTTTATCATTTTCAGGAACCTGTCCTCCATCATTTTCCCGATTATCACCGTATCTCTCGCCCTAATCTGGACGCTCGGACTCAAAGGGATGGTCGATTCACCGATCACTCCTGTATCCACCACGCTTTTTGCCCTGTTAACAGTCATCGGAATTGCCAATTCTGTCCATCTGATATCGCACTACCGCTCAGAACTACCTTTACAAACAAACAAGAAGCAGGCTCTCCTGGAATCCTATAAGAGAGCCGGGAAACCATGTTTCTTTACGTCAATCACAACAGCGGTCGGGTTTGGCTCTTTGATTGTCAGCCGCATCCCGGCCATCAGAAGCCTGGGCATCTTTGCCAGTTTCGGAATAATGAGTGCCTTTATCCTCTCCATGATTCTGGTTCCGATTGGATTGCAGCTCACTCAGACAAAATTCAATCCAGCAAAAACCAAGCGCCATAAAAAGGATGTGATGGGAGATATTGGAGCGTTCAACCTCAAACACTCTCGACGGATACTCCTGGCCGGTTCTCTCGTCATTCTGATCATGGGAATCGGAATCACAAGAATACGTGTCGAGCCTTCGATGGTGGAATATCTCAAAAAGAACACCAGCTTGAGGAAAGATGCGGAATTCTTGGATGAAAAACTGAGCGGCATATCCAGTATCGAAGTGGTGCTCAGTGGGGAACAAGACTCTTTCAAGGACCCTGATGTATTGAAAAAAATGGAACGTCTACAGGAAATGGCCGAAGACCATCCCAACGTTCCGGTGTCCTATTCCATCGTGACTTTCCTCAAGCTGATCAACCGGGCGCTCAACAGTGACCAACCAGAATATTTCCGCATCCCGGAAACAAGGGAAGCCGTTGCCCAGAGCCTGCTTCTGTATGAAATGTCGGGCGGCACAGAAATCGAAGACTTCACCACCATCGACTACGAAATGGTCCGGATATCCATGAGAACAAACCAGATGAAAGAAGAAGAGAGGAAAAAACTGATTGAGAGAATTAATGAGTACACAGACACAAATTTCAGTTCATTTAAGGTGGATATCACAGGATTCGATAACCTGGTTCACGAGGTTACCGAACGCATAACGATGACACAAATCCATAGTTTTGGCCTGGCTTTTCTGGTCATACTGGGATTCATGTTTCTCCTCTTCGGACTCAGAGGCGGTCTTCTCAGCATCATACCCAACATCTTTCCCATCGTATTCGTACTGGGATTGATGGGTTATGCCGGATTCAACCTCAACATTGCGACAGCCATCATCGCTTCAATCGCCATCGGAATCGTGGTCGATGACACCATCCATTACTTCACTCATTTCAAATACGAATTCCAGGAATGCGGAGAGAGAAAAATCGCAATGAAGAAGGCACTTCAAAGAGTGGGCCCGGCACTGTGCTTCACGTCAGTCATTCTTGCTCTGGGATTCCTCATCCATCTCCTTTCTGAAACCAGAATTCTCTTTGATTTCGGGATACTCTCCAGCCTTGCAGTGACAATGGCTCTTCTCGGGGACCTGTTTATCGGACCCACTCTACTGGTCAAATTCAAGATTTTTAAGAAATAGTAACTTTTCCTGAAAATGCACATTTTGACCAGCAGTTTTGGCTGAGCGACAAAATTTACCGCAAAAATTGGGGACAGTCCCCAATTTTTTCAATTTTCTTCAAAAGAACCGCAGCCATTTTGACTATCTATCTGAGGTATGCTACAAATTTTATTGGAGGAAAAAGATTTTTAATGGCGTCCAACGACCAGTAAAAACTCGAAGGAATAGGATTAAATGGAAGAAAGGACAATAAAGCCCGCCTGGAAATGGCCCTATGCGATTATCCTCTCTTTGCTCTTCGCAGCATCTGCCTGCACAACTTTCCAGGTCTCCCGTCCGGCCAAACCAAAAATCCCCAAGAAGGAATTGCAACGGGTGGGGTATGCTATCCAGGTCGGTGCGTTCTCTGCTGTAGATAATGCCATTAAACTGAACAAATCTTTAAGGAGGAAGGGACTCAATGCCTATTACTTTGCCCATCCATCTGGGTTGTACAAAGTTCGATTCGGCGATTTCCGCTCACGAAAAGCGGCTGAAAAAAAAGCAAAAAGTCTCTTAAGGGCAGGGATCATAGATGAATACTATATCGTCGCTCCTGAAGAGTATGCAATTGCCCGAGAGAAAAAGTTTGGAAAACATTATCTCCGGAATGAAATCGTGGTTACCGCAAAAAGATTTCTCGGTATTCCTTATGCCTGGGGAGGCGCCTCACCGAGCGAGGGATTTGACTGCAGCGGTCTGACAATGACGGTCTACAGAATAAACGGTTTAATCCTCCCGCATTCCTCCAGAGCGCAATACAAAAGCGGAACTCCTGTTAGTAAAAGCAAGCTGCAGAAAGGCGACCTGGTGTTCTTTGCGACGAAACGAGGAAGAAGAGTCTCTCATGTGGGGATCTACACAGGCAATAACCAATTCATCCATGCTCCGGGCAACAACAAACGCGTCCGAACCGAATCCCTTTCGAATAGTTATTTTATGAAGAATTATATCGGTGCTCGGACATACTTGAGGTAAGTGAGACCGCATCTCTAAACTCGACATTCCATTAAATTGGGGACTGTCCCCAATTATATTATTTGGTTCTAAGGTGGTACCTTGGGGAACGTGGCACCTTGGGGAACGTCCCCATTTTTTATTTCAATGCGGTTAGC
>CAYFVQ010000313.1:0-11839 GCA_964346585.1 uncultured Eubacteriales bacterium
TATGTCGGCATCTTTTCCCCTTCGGGCGAGCCGATCTCACCGCATCTACTTTGTTACAGCGCAAGAGCGGTGGACGACCACAGCATCTTGCGCTGTGCCTCGTATCTACGGCTACCTCGACTTGTGAATAATCCAGGTTAGGTGACGTCTTTGCTGATTTTCTTCAGGCTATCCGCATGGCCGGCAAGGATCAGGGTATCTCCCTTTCTGATGACCTCATCGGCCGAGGGAAGAGTGATCGTTTGAGGAGGTATCTTTCTCTTGATCAGAAGAACGTCGATTTTATGAAGAGCTCTGAGGTTGAGTCCTTTGAGGCTCTTTTCCCAGAAAGAAGAAGGAGCGTCGATCTCCATAATCCTGTAGCCTTTTCCGATATCGACTGTTTTAGTCAGATGAGTGAATTTCAACTTTTGGACGAGGCCAGATGCGGCCTCTTTTTTGGTGATCTCGTGGTTATAGGCCTCAATAGCATCTTTTCTTTTCACGACACCGATGAATTTCTTCCCTTTCAGGACTGCGATTTCGGCCACGTCTTCCCGGCCGAAGATTTCCATAGCTTGCTCCAGATTATCTTCAATATCCAGTTGGATCCCAGAGACTGCCAGGTCCTGGGCAATGATGAGAGAATCGATAATCTCTTTTTGTCTGACAGATATTTTCAGCTGGTTGAGCGAGAGGCAGCCGACATAATTATTGTCGGAATCGATCACCTGATAGCTGTGATGTTTTCCGCTGATAGCCTGGTCAATGATATTTCCTGCGTGTTCTGTATTCAAGAAAACATGATAATCCTGGCTGATGAAATCTTTCACGGGAAGTGACCTGAGGATGTTCACTTCTCTTCCTTCCTTGAAGAAGATTCCTCTCCGTTTGAGCTTCATGGTGTAGATGGACTCCTTATGGAGTCCGACTGTCATGAGGGAGGCGATGATCGAGGACAACATGAGGGGGAGGATGATCTTGTAGTCATTGGTCAGTTCAAACAGGATGATGATAGCCGTGATGGGAGCGTGGGTTCCAGCGGCGACCACGGCACCCATCCCCACGAGAGAGAATGCTCCAGGAGATGAGATAGAGTTGGGGAAGAGGTTGTGAAAGATTGAACCCAGGAAGTTTCCGGTCATGGCTCCAAGAAAGAGGGAAGGCGCAAAGATTCCCCCAGAGCCTCCTGACCCGAGGGTTAAAGAGGTGCTGAGTATTTTCATAAAAATAAGGAGTAAAGCAAGCCAGAGACCCAACCTGTTCTGCAGGCAGGCGTCTATAGAATCGTATCCCACTCCGAATACTTGCGGGAGTGTTAACCCAATCGCCCCGATGAGAAGGCCTCCCAGGATGGGCTTGATGAGGGGATGAATTGGAGTTTTATCGAACTTGTCTTCGAAAAAGTAAAGTGTTTTGATGAAAAGAATCGCCACAAGCCCGCTCACAATCCCCAAAATGATATAAGGGCCGATTTCCCATATGCTGATAAGAGTGTATTTGGGTACTGTGAAGGCTGAAAAATCTCCAGTGATCATCCTTGAGGTGAGCGTGGATATGACTGAGGCGATAATGATCGGGCTGAAAGAAAAGACGCCGAATTCTCCGAGGAGAACCTCCACGGCAAATAGAGCTCCTGCAATCGGAGCGTTAAATGTCCCGCCGATTCCTGCCGCCGCTCCTGCGGCCACAAGAGTCCGCATACCTCTCTCTCTGATGCGGAATAGCTTGCCTACAGAAGACGCTAAGCTGGAACTGATTTGGACAATCGGGCCTTCGCGTCCGACCGAACCTCCGGAACCGATACAGATAGAAGAAGCCAGTGCTTTTATGGCGACCACTCGATTCCGGATCTGTCCTCCACGGAAGATGAGAGACTCCATTATTTCAGGCACTCCATGACCCTTGGCTTCTCTCGCTCCATAATAAATAATCGGGCTGATTATCAGCCCTCCCAGAGCCGGAATCAGGAGAGTGATATACCATGGCTGGGAAGAGGCCGCAGAGATGTAATCCGATGCTCTCCAGAACAGATGCTGGAAAAATTGGATCATGGCCTTAAAAGCGACAGAGGCGAGGCCAGCCGTAAATCCGATGAGGACGGCCAGAAGTGTCAGGCGGATGTGTTCACTGAATTCATTTCTTTTAAAATCGATCTTCATTTTTTTTATTTCAATAATGTCATTGCATATTTTTATTTTAATAATGTCATTGCGAGCGAAGCGTGGCAATCCCACAAGGAAATATTGAAAAATTCATTTTTATGTGATTGCTTATTCGCCTCACTCATCGCAATAGCAATTTTGTTCCATGAGATTGCCACATTCGCTACGCTCTTTGCAACAGGGCCTGCGACAACCTCGACTCGTGAATAATTCACGTACCCTGAATTATTCATAAAATCTGCCGACACCGCAATCCATTTTCTAAAAAGGGGACAGTCCCTCTCTTTTTGAAAATAATGACTAAAAGGGACGGTCCCCTTTTTCTCACAATTTTTCCAGAATATTATGCGTAGAGAAAAGGAGTCAGCCCCCTTTCTCCATATCAAAACAGTTTAAGCTGGCCCTGGGTCTCCTCTTCGTGTGTGCCCTCAGAAAAAAGGCTGATCTGTCCGAAGCATCCATCATGTCCGGGTACAATTTTGACGTCTCCTTTTCTCATCCTCTCTACGCCCATGCCAACTCTTTCCGGAGAGAGCCTCATTAATTCACAGAGGTCCAGTTCGGTCAGGATATTCTGTTCGTTCTCGAATTCATGGATGAATCGAAAATAGATATCCCATACACTTTTGCACTCGGATGTCTTTTCAATGGCCTGAGCAATTATCTCATTCAGCGGGATGAGGTTTTTGTATGGAACCCTGAGAGAGATGTCTTCTCCCTGCTCCCGGTCAGCAAGTTCATTCACTCTGTGCATAACTCCTATGGTGAGTCTTTTCCCACATACAGGGCAGATGTTGTTGTGCTGCAAGCTTTCTCTGGGCGAGAAGAGGACATCGCATTTCCGGTGGCCGTCGTAATGATACTTTCCTTCTTCAGGAAAAAATTCAATCGTGTACAGGAATTTATCCGGATTTTTAGTTTTAATGGCATCGACAAGACCGGAGAAACTGAACTCTGTGTCAAAAACGTTGGCTTCCCTCCCGATCTTCGAAGGAGAGTGAGCGTCGGAATTGGAGACAAGGCTGTATTTGTCGAGAGAGGAGAGTTTCCAATTCATCGCGGGATCCGAGGAAAGTCCCGTTTCTAGAGCAAAAATAAAGGGAGTCATTTCCTCGAAGCATTCTTCTATGGTGTCAAAGCCTGAATTGGCTCCGAAGAGCGAAAACCAGGGTGTCCAGATGTGGGAAGGGATGACAACGCACTGTGGACAGTGGTCGGCGACGATTTTCACGAATGCCTTGGCATCCAATCCCAGAATCGGGCGCCCGTCAGAACGCAGGTTTCCGAGGCCGGAAAGCTTCTGGTTGATTTTCTCAACCGACTCAAAATCCGGAGCGAGGAGGAGGATATGGATTTTCCTCACTTTTCCATTTTTGGAATAGATGAAGCTGATCTCTGTGGAGAGAATAAAAGAGACGTCTTGAGGCGAAAGGGGGAGACCTTCGAGATAGCCATTCTCGGAGGGGACGATGTTTTTCAAACGGAAAAAGCCGTTTCCAGTGGGCTCCAATTTCTGTTTGAGAAGAAACAGCCATTCTGGATGAGTGAAGTCTCCTGTGGCGAGAAGCTGTATCCCCTTTATCTTGGCCCAGTGGGCGAGCGAATCAAGAACCATTTCGCGAGAGGTAGCTCTGGAAAATTTGGAGTGGATATGAAGGTCCGCGACGTATTTCATCGTGGCTAGGAAGAAGTTTAATAAATAAAGAAGGACATTTCAAGAAAAAGAATAAAAAGGTATGAATTTTCCAATCTTTTTCCGAAAAAAAAGGGGACAGGCTACTTTTTTAAAAAAGTATGGGATCAGGCCTTGCCAGGATTTGATAAGACAAGGCTAAAATCAAGCTTAGGGCCTCACATTCAGATAAGGCCTGACCCCGAAGGGACAGTCCCATAAAAAGGGACCTGTTGCTTATGCTCACTAATTATGTAACTTTTTTAATAATGACAATAAAGCAAAATGTCATTGCGGGCATAAAGGTCACAAAATGTTGTTGATTTAATTTATAACATATTTTAAATAAACAAGATAGGATAAAAAAAGTGGCACAAAGTCAAAGGAGTTCAACTTTGTTAAAAAAAACATTGTCCATCTTGTTCATCGAAGGATGTTATTTTATTTGGAAAAACAGACTTAAATAAACAGCGTTTCAAGTGCAAAGTATGTCACAGGACATATATTTGGAAAGAAAAATCCAATAAACACAATAGAGAAAAGCATTGGTTCGATCTTTGGATAAAAGAAGGTTATTCCATTAGGCAACTAAGCAATATGTCAGGCTATAGTGAAGCTAAACTAAAGCGAATTAAAAATTATTGGTTAAGCCGGGAACCGCCCTCTCTTCCTCAGGATCTTTATCAAAATGCAAAGTATCTTCTTTTTGATGGCACATATTTCCATAAGAACGGCTGTTTAGCCATTTTAATGGATTATAGGACAAAGAGTCGCCTCTCTTATACCTATATGGACAAAGAGAGCTATCATAACGTTTATCCAATGCTTAGTGATTTAAAAGAGCAGGGGTTGCATCCAAAATCGATAACTATGGACGGACATAGGTTCGTTATTCAGGCTATTTATGATGTTTGGCCTGAGGTGCTTATACAGAGATGTTTGTATCATATCCAACGCCAGGGTCTTCAATGGCTAAGAGTATACCCTAAAACAGAAGCGGGTAGAGAACTTAGATTTATCCTTAAATCCATCATGAATATTAAGACAGAAAAGGAAAAAATGGTATTTTTATTGACCTATAGTGATTGGAATTACAAATATAGAGATTTCATAAAAAGATTGCCTAGAGATAGCGTTGCCAACATTGATTTAAAGAAAGCGATGGGATTAATCAATAATGCTTTACCAGACATGTTTCACTATATCGATGATCCTTTTATTGCTCCGACTACTAACTTGTTAGAGAGTTTTTGTTCACAGTTGAAGCATCATTACAGGAGCCATCGAGGCTTAACCGAAGAACATAAAATTGCTTATTTAAAGTGGTTCTGTTTCCAAAAAATGTATGCGAATAACAACATTTTGTGACCTTTATGCCCGCAATGACACTTTTATCCTTTGTATCATTAACAGAAGTGTTCCTTAATTACTGAGCATAAAGACTTCTCCTCATTTTATGGGAATGGCCCTTTCAGCCAATGATAATTCTTATGTCATTGTAAAAACCTCTGTCATTTTAATTAAGTGGAAACGTGACTTTTGGTCTATAAAGTCTTATAATATGAATAGAACCCTGTTGAATCTGAGAGGAGGTACAAATGAAAAACAACAAAACACTTACAATTATCTTTATGGGCTTCCTAGTTCTGGTTCTGTGTGTGCCAAGTATGGCAAAGAAGAAGAAAGAAGCGGTTGTGGTTGAAAGCCAGTGGGCTCCATCCCTAGTTAAAATAGATGGCTGGAACACGGAATGGAATAAAGAAGCCTTTAGTTCAGAAGGCAAAGTGGCTGTGGATTATGCCTTCATGAATGATACGAAGAATCTGTATGTTATGTTTGTTTTTAAGAATCCCAGATTCATGAGCACCATCGGCCTGACGGGAATGTCGATCTTTTTCAGCCCGGAAGGAAAGGCGACGAAAGATGATGGAATAAGGTTCTATATCAGACAACTTTCGGCAGATGACTACATCGCCCTCATGGAGAAAGAAATAGGGCCAGCTCCGGAGGATAAGAAAAAGGCGATTCGTGCCAATCCCGCTTATATTATTTTCGGCCATGAGATACTTGCCAAAGGAAAACATGGGGATTACAAAATAACAGGAGCTCTATTCAGGAATCAACGTGATAAAAAAACAGTGAACTTTGAATTTTCCGTTCCTTTAAAGAAACTGGCAGAATTATCCCCGGAGATCGGAGTAGAGCCTGGAAAAGGTATGAACGTCGGATTCCAGTGGGGCGGAACGACCGAAGAAATAGAGAAAGACTTAGCGGGTCGCATCGGAGACATGGCGACCTCAGGCGCTGGAGGAGCCAGAGCGGCTGGAGGTTTGACAGGGGAGAGAAGGACAGAAGGAGCAAGTTTGGGTGGTGTGGAGAGCTCCGGTTCACGGCTGGAACAGATGAGACGAATGAAGCGGGCCTACAAAAAGTATTCTTTCCAGGTCAACGTAAAATTAGCGCAGAGTAAATAATCATACTTATATAATTGTAATTTAGTATAGAAACGATCTTGCCTTGATTCCTTTCCGTGTTCTCGGATTCAACAGAAAACCGCGAAAGGGAAGGAAACCGGAGGGGAAAATCTTGAAGAAGAGAAGTCTTTCATTTCTATTCCTCTTGACAGGAATCATTTTTGCGAATTGTCTCCATCTCGATTCGACCACCAACCCAGAAAAGCTGAATGTCCTCCTTATCAGTATTGATACGATAAGACCAGACCGAATCAGTTGCTACAGCCCGAAATACCTGATGACGCCTCATATCGATGAGTTAGCTGCAAAGGGCGTGCTTTTCGAAAGGGCCATCGCCCATAATCCACTGACCCTTCCTTCTCACGTTAACATCTTTTTGGGAACCACTCCCCTCCATCATTCTGTTCACGAGAATTTAAAGTCTATTCTGGCTGAAGATTTTTTCACTTTAACAGAGCATTTGAAAGAAAGAGGATATTCTACGGGCGCATTTGTCGGGGCGTTTGCCTTGGATTCTCGTTTTGGCCTGTCTCAGGGTTTTGATGTCTATGATGAATCTTACCCCTCCAAAGCGCCTTCTGCCTTAACTACCTATCAAGAGAGAAATGCCGGCCAAGTCATCCAGTCTGCTCTCAGCTGGCTCGAGAAGCAGAGCTCTCCATGGTTTTCTTTTATTCATCTCTGGGACCCGCACGCTCCCTATCGTCCTCCCGAACCTTTCAATGCGAAATTCAAGAATGATTCTTACTCTGGAGAGGTGGCATATGTCGATTCTGAATTGGGAAAGTTGTTTGATTATCTAAAAAGCAATAACCTGATGGAAAATACTCTCATTGTTTTAACCGGAGACCATGGAGAAGCCCTGGGTGACCACGGTGAAACGACTCACGGCTATTTTGCGTATAACAGCACACTCTGGATTCCGTTGATCATTGCAGGTCCGGGAGTCAAGACCAAACGTGTGGATGAATATGTGAGCCATATTGATATATTTCCCACAGTCTGCGATATTCTGGGAATAGAAAAGCCTTCTTTTCTCCAGGGAATTTCACTCCTGCCTTTGATGGAAGGAAAGAAAATAAGAAAAAGAGCCATTTATTTTGAATCTCTGTATGCCTATTACAACAGGGGATGGGCGCCTCTTCGAGGATACGTCGAAGATAAGAAGAAATTCATCGATTCTCCTCTGCCCGAATTCTATGACCTAGAAAAAGATTTTAATGAGCAGAGTAATCTTATTCGGAATATGGATTTGGGAAAACAGAGGAAAACTTTGGGCGACTTAATGAAGAGATTATCCTCTCCTTCAAAGATACAGTCTCCACGAAAAGTTGACAGCGATACTCTGAAAAAACTGAGGAGCTTGGGATACATCTCCTCTCGAAACACTCAACTCAAGGAGAGTTACGGCCCTGAAGATGACTTGAAAATCCTTCTCCCTTTACAGGTTAAGCACGACCAGGCGATGAATTTATTAGATAATGGGAGAGTGCCAGAAGCGGTTAAACTTTTGAATGATATCATCAATGAGAGGAAAGATTTCACACATGCCTACATTTACCTCGCCAAAGTGTATCAGTTACAGGGTCTCGGAGAAGAGGCTTTGGCCGTTATGGAGAACGGGTATAAGAATAATCCTTTCGATTATGAGGTTATTTCGGCTTACGGCTTGTTATTAGTCAATGAGGGGAAGTTGGATAAGGGGATTGAATTTCTTCAGAAGGCCCTCGAAATAATCGATTATGATCCTGAGATCTGGATGCATCTCGGGATTGCTTATAGTCAAAAAGGAGAGTTTCAGAAAGCTTTGGAATCAAATCAGAAAGCGCTCTCCTTGGATGATACCGATGCATTGATTTATAATAATCTGGGTCTTATTTATTTTACCCTTTTCAGCCAGACGAAAAATATCGAGGATCATACTCGAGCGTTGGAACATTACCGAAAAGCCATCGAGCTCGATCCTGATTTGTCTTCTGCGTACAATGGACTGGGTGGAGTTTTTAAGGTCATAGGCCAGACTGACAATGCCATATCGATGTGGGAAAGGGCTTTGGAATTGAACCCAGATTATGATTTTCCGATATACAACTTGGGAGTGGCCCATTTTGAAAAAGGAAACAAGGCCCAGGCCCTTAAGTATTTTGAGAGGTATCTTTTATTAAAAGATGGTATGCTTTCTCCGGAAGAGCGGCGAAAAATAGTCGAATTCATCCGGATGTGTAAAGACTGAAATGGAGCGAAATATTCACAGAAAGGCTAAAAGCGGAATGACGGTGAGATCTAAAATAGTATTCTTTACCCTACTTTTTTCTTTAGCAGGAGTTATTTCTGTGCATACTGCACGCGTGGATTCTTTCACGAATCAAGATGACTTGAATGTTCTCCTCATAAGCATTGACACGATTCGACCCGACAGGCTTAGTTGCTACAGCCCCAAATACTTGAAGACGCCTCATATCGATGTGTTAGCCGCAAAGGGCGCACTTTTCGAAAGGGCCATCGCCCATAATCCCTCCACTCTTCCCTCCCATGTGAACATCCTGGTCGGGACAACTCCTCTTCATCATGGTGTTCATGAGAATTCAAAATTCATTTTAACCGAGGACTTCCTCACTCTAACAGAATATTTGAAAGAGCGAGGATATTCCACAGGAGCCTTTGTCGGTGCGTTCCCATTGGATTCTCGTTTCGGCCTGTCACAGGGCTTTGATGTGTATGATGAATCTTACCCTTCCAAGGGATCGAGTGTATTCACTTTTCAAGAAAGAAAAGCCGGACAAGTCATCCAGTCCGCTATCAACTGGCTGGAGAAGCAAAACTCTCAGTGGTTCTCCTTTATTCATCTCTGGGATCCACACGCGCCCTATTCTTCTCCCGAGCCTTTCAAGGAGAAATTCAAGAAGGATCCCTACTCCGGAGAAGTGGCTTATGTCGATTCTGAATTGGGAAAGTTGTTTGATTATCTAAAAAGCAATAACCTGATGGAGAACACTCTCATTGTTTTAACCGGAGACCATGGAGAAGCCTTGGGTGACCACGGCGAAATCACTCACGGTTTTTTTGCGTATAACAGCACGCTTTGGGTTCCCTTAGTCATCGTGGGCCCGGGAATCAAGACCGCGCACGTGGACGAATATGTGAGTCATATCGACATATTTCCCACAATCTGTGATGTTCTGGGAATAGAGAAGCCATCCTTTCTTCAAGGAGTTTCTCTCCTGCCTTTGATGGAAGGAAAGAAAATAAGAAAAAGAGCCATTTATTTTGAATCTCTGGATGCGTATTACAACATGGGATGGGCACCTCTCCATGGATTCATCGAAGAAAAAAGGAAATTCATAGATTCTCCTTTGCCCGAATATTACGACCTGGAAGATGATTTTAACGAGGAAAAAAACCTTGTCCAGAATATTGACGTGGAGGAACAGAGGAAGAAAATCAGAAAACTTATGGATGGGTTGTCTTCTCCTTCACAACTGCAGAGTGCGAGAAGTCCTGACAGTGAGACACTGAAGAAACTCAGGAGTTTGGGGTACATCTCCTCTCGAGCCACTCAACTCAAGGAGAGCTATGGGCCAGAAGATGACTTGAAAACGCTTCTCCCTTTCATGCGTAAGCATGACGCCGCCATGAAATTTTTGGAGTTAGGCAGAGTGCCTGAAGCCGTCAAACTCTTGAGTGATATCATCACTGACAGAAAAGATTTCACAAAAGCGTATGTCCACCTCTCCAACGTCTATCAATTGCAGGGATTAGGAGAGGAGGCTATGGCCGTCATGGAGAACGGGTATAAAAATAATCCTGAAGATTATGGGATTATCTCCGCCTACGGTTTATTCTTGGTCAAAGAAGGGAGGCTGGATAAGGGGATTGAATTTCTCCAGAAAGCTCTTGAAATCATCGATTATGATCCTGACGTGTGGACCCATCTTGGGATCGCTTATAGTCAAAAAGGGGAGGTTCAAAAAGCTCTGGATTCGTATGGGAAAGCACTTTCTCTGGATGACACAGACGCATTGATATACAATAATTTAGGTCTTCTCCATTTTTCCATTTTTGGGCAGACGAAAAATGTCCAGAATCACACACGAGCATTGGAATCTTACCGAAAAGCCATCGAGCTCGATCCTGATTTGGCTTCCGCTTACAATGGGCTGGCTGGAGTCTTTCACGCCATAGGCCAGATCGACAATGCCATCTCACTCTGGGAGAAAGCGTTGGAATTAGAACCCGATTATGATTTTCCAATATACAACTTGGGAGTGGCCCATTTTGAGAAGGGAAACAAGGCTCAAGCTCTTAAATATTTTGAGAGATATCTTCTGTTAAAAGACAAAACACTGTCTTTTGAAGAGCGTCGGATAATCGCTGAATTCATCCGAAAATGTAAAGATTGAAAAAAAGCGCTCATGTTTGCCAGAAGAATCAGAGTGAAATAAAGAAATGAAGATTCGAGTGAAAATACTGGCTGCTTTAATGCTTTTCGTAATGGCAGGAGGGATTTCAACAAATTTCGCACTCATGGATTCAGCCTCGGAACAAAAAGACCTGAATGTCCTGCTCATAACCATCGATACGATTCGGCCGGATAGGCTCAGTTGTTACAGCACCAAATATTTAAGAACTCCGCGAATTGAAGCTCTGGCTGAGAGTGGTGTTGTGTTTGACAGGGCGTTTGCCCATAATCCCACGACTCTCCCTTCTCACGTAAATATTTTATTGGGAACAACTCCTCTCCATCACGGTGTGCATGACAACGGAAAGTTTAAATTGAATGAAGGATTTCTCACTCTAGCTGAGTATTTGAAAGAGAGCGGGTATTCCACGGGAGCGTTCATCGGTGCCTTTCCTCTCGATTCCCGTTTCGGTCTCTCTCAAGGATTTGATGTCTATGATGAATCCTATTCTCTTCCTGGTAAATTCACGCTGCCGGAGAGAAGAGCAGAGGAGGTGATTCAAGCGGCATTCGCCTGGTTGGAGAGACAGAACTCCAAGTGGTTTTCCTGGATTCATCTCTGGGACCCCCATACCATGTATTTTCCCCCTGAACCATTCAAAACCAAGTTCAAAGATGACCTGTACTCAGGAGAAGTGGCTTATGTGGATTTTGAATTGGGGAAGTTGTTTGATTTTCTGGAAGAAGAGGATTTTTTAGAAAACACTCTTGTTGTTTTGACCGGTGACCATGGAGAATCGCTGGGCGAACACGGAGAACTGACTCACAACTATTTCGCCTACAACAGCACGCTCTGGGTGCCTTTGATCATTGCAGGACCTGGAATTGAATCCAGACGGATCGCTGAGTATGTCTGCCATGTGGATATATTTCCCACGGTCTGCGACATTCTAGGAATAGAAAAACCTCCTTTTCTTCAAGGGATTTCTCTCCTGTCTTTAATGGAAGGGAAGAAGATCGGAGAGAGAGTCATTTATTTTGAATCCCTGGATCCGTATTACAACATGGGTTTGGCGCCTCTTCGAGGATTCATTGAAAAGGAGGGAAAGTTTTTCGACTCTCCTCTACCCGAGTTTTACGACCTGAAGAG
>CAYFVQ010000314.1:0-2864 GCA_964346585.1 uncultured Eubacteriales bacterium
AACTTGAAATCGCCTATGTTTTTCCTGCTATTTTCGAATACCCATCAGAATTCATTGGGATTGAATCAATTGACAGACGTGAGTTCTACAAGTTGAGGGTAAATTTACCATTAGGGGCCACTATAACATACTTTATAGATAACGAGACATATCTGATCGTGAAGACAGAGGCGAATTTTAAAATAAATAATACGGAGATTAACGCTTATCGGGATTACTTTGATTACCGAGAAGTGAATGACTTTTATTTCCCCCATGGTTTCACGTATGGGTCACGTTTCGGTCAAATTAAAGGATGGGTAGAATCATACGAAATTAATATTCCTTTCACTGATGATTATTTCAGAATTCCGGATGATGTCGATTAAACTGTACGGCTTATTCAAAAAAGTGAACGTACTTCACTACTCACAGGCTATCGGGATTTTTCATTTATAAGAATTACATTTTACGAATCACATCCGCACGGTAAAAGAATCTGTCTCCCCTTTTTTCAACACACATCAACTGTGTTGAGTAACCTGCTTTTTTCACTTTTGCCGCATTCCTCGCTAGAATGTGTTCCTCGTTTCCATAGTGCATGGGAAAAACTACACGGGGTCTCAGCATTTCTAAAAATTCAGCCTCCTCTGCCCTTAAGCTGTCTGAATCATGATCTATATTCATCAAGGCGATATCCACTCTATTCACCTTGGATTTGAGGTACACCATATCATTTTTATAATCACCCCGGTAATCTCCGCTAAAGTAAATCACGAGTCCGTCAACTTTAATCAAATAGGCCACTTCAGGGACCGGAGGCCGGGCATGATAGGAATTGATGGCGTAGACCTCCATCCCCTTTATTTTTTTTCTGGCTCTCAGCCCTGTCATGAGTAAATAGTTGCTTTCTTGTTCTTCTGTTGCTTTCCAGCCAAAAAAATACGTGATTTTTTTAATGGTTTTTTCCCAGCTAAATATCACATGATTAAAATGATCTCCATGTTCATGGGAAACGAATACATAAACATCAAACTTTTTTATCTCATCAGGATCGATAAAACCATTTTTAAGACATGGTTCCCGGGGAATGGGATCTTCTTCACCATAGGTGGGAATATAATCAAAAATCAGGAATTTTGTCCGGGTTTGTAGAGCAAAACCGCAGTGAAGCAGATACCAGATACTGGCCTCTCCCTCTGAAAGCTCTTTTTCCTCTCCCTTTTCATCTGCGGGTAACCAATAAAAAGCCAGGGGTAAAATCAAAAAGAACATGACAAGCTTCTTGACCATCAACCAACTACTCCTCTATTGAACAGTTAATTTCCATTTTCCGGGCAGGTCATTGTCTTGAGAGCGCTGCGCTCTCCCAACTGAGTTAACTGCCCACATGAGACAAGAAAAAGAATTTAAAATTTACTACTTTTCCTAAGATTATTCTAGTTCAAACCTAAAAAGGGAAGTGAAATAAACGATTGATAAAGATGTGAAATTAAATTACCTGAATGGATTAATTTGAAACCAAACTGACGCATGTCACAGAGAAAACTACTTTCTCATTCTTCCCTCAAAGTCTCTACCGGATTCGCGAGAGCGGCTTTGACTGTTTGAGACCCGATAATGACCAAAGCCAGAGCCAAAACAAAGGCTAGAGCCCCGGGCAGCACCCAAAGACTCAAGCCGGGACGGAAGGCGAAGAACTGCATCATGGATCCAGACAGAAAATACCCGGTCGGCAGCGCAAAAACGGCGGATACTATAATCAGCCTGATAAAGTCCTTTGACAATAAGTAAGCCATACTGGGGACACTCGCCCCCAGTACTTTTCGGATACCTATTTCCTTGACTCTCAATTCGCTCGTGTACATGGCCATCCCAAGGAGCCCGAAAAGGGCGATGAGTATGATAAAACTGCAGGCCCAAGCGGAAATCCGTATTGTTCCGCCCATTTGGCTTTCATGCCTTTCCTGCATATCCTCCATAAACACATATTGTATGGGATGAATCTTATCAAACTTTCTCCAAGTATCTGAGAGCCAGGTTTTAATCTCTTCCTTCTTTCCAGGCTTATAACCGATATTCGCGTATCGAAACTCTTGAGGCCGATAACGAAGAGCCAAGGGATCGATCGGATTCTCAAGGAATCGATAGTTAAAATCTTTGACAACCCCGATCACCCTGACTTCAGAATCTTTGCCTAAAATGACTGTTTTTCCGATGGATTCCACAGGCGAACCAAGATCCAGGACTTGAACGGCCTTTTCATTGATGATAACCGCGCTTTCGCTATCGGTTGAAAACTGGTATGAAAAATTTCGTCCCGCGATCAAATCGATCCCAAAATTATGAATAAATTCCGTATCCACACCATAATAATAGGCACGCGTCGGTTTATCCATCTTTTCCGTTCTTAATCCTGGCCTGTGATGGCCACCAAAAATCGGTATACTGGATGAAAAAGAAACACCGGTGATATGGCTGTTGGTAATAATTTCATTCCTCAATGTCTCATTGTTTACCTCCCGCAGGGGGACATTCACGATGTTTTCCGTTTTTATTCCTCTATCAAAAGTCATCCAATATGTATGCAATTGATAGGAATAGACTATGAATATTATCGATATCAACGAAACTGCGAATTGTATACCCATCAGTATTTTTCTTTTCAGGAGACGTGAAAATCCTTTTATTCTCGAGACTCCCTGTATGGCCTCGACAGGCTGAAATGAGGAAAGATAGAGAGCCGGGTACAACCCTGCCAAGACGCTGACGCCTAATGCGAACAAAACGAAGATAATGTAGAGTGCGGGATCTTTCATCAGCTCCAAGTTTATTTGCATGTTTGTCGTTTCTATGGCGTCGATTGAGTTAAAAGCGGGAATCAA
>CAYFVQ010000315.1:0-4522 GCA_964346585.1 uncultured Eubacteriales bacterium
CGAGATCAGCTTCCGATTCACGTCTTCATCAAGGTCTAAAAGTCCTTTCTCAACAAAATACAAAGCCGCATATGCTGCCACTGGCTTGCTGATGGAAGCGGCCTGGAAGAGTGTTTCTATGGTAACAGGATCATCTCCTCCTGTTTCTTTGACACCATACACTTTAGCCCATTCAATCTTGAAGTCATTGACAACAGCTATGCTGACACCGGGAACCTTGTAGAGCTCCATGCGGTCAGAGAGAGTCATCCTCTGTGGCTCTTGACCTTTGATCACGATTCCAGGCTGAGGGATCAATCCGTTCTCAATCCTCTGGATGCGCGCCGCTGAGACTGGAGTGAAAGCTTTGCAGAACAACAGGAAAAAAAGCGATAAAACAGCACCAAAAACAAACACGATGGAAAATGCGCTTTTTAGTTTCTTCTGATTGAAAAATATCCTCTGTCCAGTCATGCTTCACCTCTTTTTATATGGAAGCCTAAAAGTAAAGAAGGATCAGGGCTCGACATTATCCGACCATGCTTCTCTTTATTATTCGATAGCTTTCAAGACATCTAAGACAAATGATTCAAGGCCCCATTGGCCCTGGTGCGTCATCCCCAAACGAACCAAAACAAGCTTATGAGAAGGGAGGATAATTGTCTGCTGTTCCTGGAATCCCCAGGCTAAAAATAGATCTGTGGGCAATTGAGGAAACGGCCTGTCTTCGGGATTATCTGGATTTCCTCTATTCAACCAGAAATGGGCTCCGTATTGACCCTTTGGCGCTCCCGGCGTCGGCTCAATCGAGTATTTCACCCAGCCTTCTGGAAGAATACGCTCCCCTTCCCAGATTCCATCTTGAAGATAAAAAAGCCCAAACCGTGCCCAATCTCTTGCTGTGGCATACATGAACGATGAACCGACATAGGTGCCTGAAGCATCCATCTCCATGATGGCACTTCTCATTCCGATCCTGTTGAACAGAGCTTTGCGGGGAAACGCCGCATAATCTGCCTGATTGCCGATTGTGTGCCGGATTATCCTGGAAATTATGTTAGTCGTCCCACTGGAATAAGACCATTTCTCGTCGGGCCTAGCCTCTACAGGCATGCTGGCTGCATAAGCGGCGGCATCAGGCTTGAGGAATAACATTATATTGACATCAGAGGCTGGATTATCCTCGTATTCCTCGACGAACTTCAATCCGCTGCTCATCCGCAACAGGTGGTCAAGAGTGATATTACTGCGGGGACCATCAGGCTCTTTCCATTCTGGAACCGGTGCCGGTTCTTCAATGGACAGATTACCCTGACCGACAAGAATACCGACTAAAGCGCTCGTTACACTTTTGGTCATCGACCATCCGATTAAAGGTGTATCTTTGGTGATTCCCGGAGAATATCGCTCGGCGATAAGATGACCGTCATAGACAATGACCACAGCTCTTGTTCGGCGAAGGCGTTCTGTGTCTGGTTCGGAAAAGGCTCTATCCAATGCCTGTCGGAGTAACTGCCTATCCACATTCGGAGGAATTTCAGAAGTCGCAATTTTATCTCCAGTTGGCCAAGGTACAGATTCTGGATTTTCAGGTAAGAATTCAGGCAGCGCATTTGACTGAGAAAAAAACTCATCCTGAGTAAAGCCCGATAGTAATGTGCTGCCCAATCCCTCCCGATACACCGCCTGTCTCTTCATCAATCCATATACAGAGGCCGTCACCGATTGATCCTCATAGTTGATTTTAGTCTTGGCTATTCCAAGTTCAGGAGGATAGGATAGATCTTCGCTCAAGATGGATTGCGGTTCACGATGAGAGATAAAAATTCCTGAACAAAGAATTTTCGCTTTATACCCGATACCGATGGGAGCTAATCGAAAAGTGGAGGCATTGGAAATGACAAAATAGCCAACAAGGACGAACAAAATCGCCAGGATGACAATAATCCCGGTCCAAATCCTTTTCCTCGTCAGCAATTTCATAGAATCCGTTCTCTTATTTTTTTCTTAATTCTTAAAAAATCAGGATCCGGAATTAAAAAAAAGTCAGGGCTGATAGTAGACATTTTTTAGTTAAAAAGGTGTCAGGGATCGACATTAGACATTTTTTACTGGACTTATCTGTTGAATCTGACTTTCTGTGTATCACCTGATCACATGAATGTTAATATGTCTAATGTCGAGCCCTGACCCCATTTATTTTTCCCTGATTCTTTCTATCTCGAACACCACAGGATTAAACGCATCCGGACAGGCGTGCGTTTTTTTATCCGGATTCTCCCTGAGCCAAGGGAACTGGGCGTCGAACATCATGGCGAAAACCGCAGGCAGCATACTGTAGAGCGCATGAATACAAATTTTTCCTTCCACTCCTGATTCTGTGAATCTGACTTTATCGCCCACCTTGTGAAGACCACAGGTTCCCTTAATGCTCAGCACCTTGGCCGTGACAGCAATAATCTTTTTTGCCATGATTTCCTCCTCATTTTTTTCTGACTCTTTAGATGATGCATTTAAGAAATCCGTCCCCAAAGGTTTCATTAAGCAAGAAAGAGAAAATCCCCCAACGAGAGTGTAGGGAACGGATTTACAAAATTCTCTGCGGCTGATCGGACAGGAATGCTTTTCAGTTTTTTTGAATTGATTTCTCCTCTCCCTCCTGTTTGCTTCAGATATTTTTGCTTTCGGCATTCTAGTTAGACGCTTTTTAACACAGAAAAAAATCGAAGTCAAAAAAAATGGGAAGCAAGAAATAGACAAGAAATTGGGGACAGTCCCCAATTTTATCCTTTTTGGAAATTGGGGACTGTCCCCAATTTTATTCTTTTTGGGAGAAAGACTAGAGGACAGCCCCCGTCTGACACCTACAGGTTGAATCCGTAAGAAAATTTAATCAGGAAAACGTTATGAGGGGAAATCCCGAACAGATCCTGCAGGTCGTTCCTGAAGGAAAAATCCCCACTGGAGGCATAACCGGTCCGTCCTTGTGACCAGACTAGAAAAAGAGCTGAACCGGGCTTGTACTCCCATCTCAAGATAAGATTCGACCGAAACTGCAGGAAATTGAAGTTCGGGTTTCCGATACTGTAATCGACTGTTCCATCACTATTCTCGTCGATGTGGTATTCCCCGCTGTCCGCATCATAATCGATTTCATCCGTTTTGAAGCTGTGAAAACGTTCACTAAATTCTGCGGCCCTCGAGTCTGTGATGCGTTTGAGTTCTGAGTATTTTCCAGCGGAGATAAAAGGCTGGCCATAGAACTGGAGGGATAGGTCAGGGGTTAAGCAGAGGTTCAAGCGCAGTGTGACCGCCAGAGTCTTCTGGTCGATTCTGGCAAAGATATATCTCTTTTCAGCGTCAAAATCCTTGGTACTGACATACTGCAGCTCCTGGTTGTTGACAGTGTAGGAAGGTTGGACCATGAAGGATAAAGCATTGCTCGGGATGAAGGTGACTCCAAAACTATAGCTATTCCTTCTGGAATCATTATCATCGCTAATCAAGCTGGAAGTGCCGATACTGAAGCGCAACTTTTTCCTGCTGTCAGATGAGAAATTGATCCATGTGTTCCATCTTCCTGGCCAGCGCAGCGATGGGCCTCCCCGAAGAACACTTTTGGATAGGCTCTCTCCATTCCGGTTGATTCCTATAGAAAATCCATAGTAATTCTTGAATTGGCCATAAATGCCAAAATTGCCTCCCTCAAACGTCTTTTCACCGCTGAAATCCCACCCCATCCACTGGTTAAAATTGAAGTTAAAGTTGCGGAAGATGCTGAAGGGATCCCAAATCTTGTAACCCGCCCAGATAAATTCCATGATCATGTCTGCTTCATGAAGATAGCCCATATCATTCAACTCAAGCCCGGGAGAACGCCAGCTTACACCGCCGACATACTGAAGGTGCCCTTTCCCGACTTTCCCCCCGTACAATGATCCTCCATAGCCAGCTAAAGAAGTCCGATTAGGGTCAATGGAGACGTGGTCTGCATCGGGTCTCTGAAAATAACGCTGAGGTGCCTGCTGAGTCCTGAGAAGAGCTTCAGTGGATCCTCTGACAAGACTGAACACAACATTTCCTTGAAGGAAATAACTCTTTTCCTTCCAAGTATGGTAAAAATCCACTCCACCAGAATAGGCACCTCTGTGGAGAAAATCCAATTCCGGATTCTGGATACTGCGGTTGGTTGCCGTGACCATGGTTCCGACGACTGTGTTGCCCTGATTGTAATCCTTTTGCAGCCTGAGCCCAAAGTAATTAGTCAATGGCTCCACTGTCTCATAATGGAACTGATCCAGGTCTCCCACTCTAGCTTTCTCTTCTGCGGTGATGCTATCGATGATACCGATGGATATTCCACTTTTTGTCTTCCCAGAGATTTTAAAGGCTCCGAGTATCGAAGTATTCTGAGGCATATCGATGTACTCATCTTCGCTCACATCCGGATAGTAATGGGGAGTTCGGCCGATCCTCCGGGAATAAAAGAGCGTATCACTGGAGAAATCACCATCGCCCAACATCAGCTTGAAATTGAGTATAT
>CAYFVQ010000316.1:0-4160 GCA_964346585.1 uncultured Eubacteriales bacterium
ATGACCAGAACCCGCCTGAACACTGATTTTTTCTTCCCTGTTTGCACAATCTTCCTTAAAACGTGAACGGGGCGAAAAGACGAAAGGTAGAGAGCCGGGTAGCTTCCAGCCACAAATCCAGTAAACAGGGTGATTCCAATCAATCCGATAACAGCCTGCCAGTTAAAAATGGAATGAAAGCTTAACTGCTTTCCTGTAAATTTGTTGAATTCAGGCAGAACCAGACCAATGAGCGCCAGAGCCAGACCCAGTGCATAGAGTGTCATAAAACAAGACTCTCCAAAAAATTGAACAATCACATGTCTGCGCAGCGCCCCAATGGTTTTCCGCATCCCGATTTCCTTGGCCCTGTTGAAAGACCTGGCAGTAGTCAGGTTCATAAAATTAACACAGGCGATCAGAAGAACGAGCAAGGCAATGACCGAAAATATATAAACATAGACGATTCCTCTCAATCCTGTCGATAGCCGGTAGTGCGAACGAAGATGAATATCAGTAATCGGCTCCAGCAAGATTTCAGCTTTCGATCTGGAGGAATAGTGCTGGATGAGCTTTCTTATTTTTTGATTAACATCCCGGAATGATGCCTTTTCGCCGAGTAAAACATATGTCCGATAGCTATACATTCCCCAGCTATCGGATTCATACCATTCCATATAATCCAAATGAGACCACGGCAGGACGAGATCAAACTGGCGAATATGCGTGTTATAAGGAATGTTACGGAAAACCCCTCTGACAATATAATCGAACCGGTTATCAACCTGGATGACTTTTCCGATTGGATCTTCGTTTCCGAAAAAACTCTCAGCCCGTCTTTCGCTGATGAGGGCGGAATTCGGCGTGCTCAGAGACGCTACTCCCTCCCCTTTGACAAAGGGAAATGTGAAGAGACTGAAAAAAGAAGGCTCCACAACAACCATACGGCTCTCATTGAATGACTTATCTCCGGCGCGGAGAGGAACACTCCCCCAGTAACTCAGCCTGGCGGTCTCCACAATTTCAGGGAAATCATTTTTCAGCCCCGGCCCTAATGGCGGGGGTGTAGCCACAATTTTCCTCATTTTCCCTGATGAGGGTAAATTCACAACCACTCTGAACAAACGATCACAATTCTCATGAAAACGGTCATAGCTTCGTTCTTCCAAGATCCAGAGTGTTATAAGAAGGCAGCAGGCTAATCCTACAGCTAATCCGGCAATATTGATGAAAGAATAAGTTTTGTGCCTTTTCATGTTTCTCCAAGTGATAGTGGCATAATTCTTAAGCATCACCAGCCTGAAGCGAATGGCATCAACAATAAAAGGAGGGATGGATTTAATAATATTGAGCGAAAACCAAAAATTCGCGAAAGTTCTTCCTCGATCAGTCGCAATATGCTTATATTCCTCTTCGAAATCACCGATTGCTGTGTCATCGACATACTGGGGCAAAATACGAAGAAGCACCCAAACCAGGAATTTGGGAGGTTTGTTTTTATTGACCATGATAAAATCTCCCTATTCTGAGGAAAACTCGGGTACACCTGCCCACATGGAATCATGGAGTTCTCTGACTTCAGCCAAAGCTTTTAAGCCAGAAGGAGTAATTTCATATATTCGTCTACTTCTCCCTCCTCTAACAGGAATGGGATTATCCAAAAAGGATTTCACCAATCCTTTTTTTTCCAGCCGATGGAGGGGCACATAGATTGCACCGAATGACCAATCCTTCCCAGCCAGTTTGGAAACATGTTTCCTGATCGGAACACAATAGGCATTTTCTTTCAGCTGCCAAACAGCATGCAGAACAAGTTCTTCAGGTCTCGATAAAAATTTCATTTTCACTCCTTTTTTCACTATTTCCCTTACAATCTAAAACATATCTGTTCTGATGTCAAGAAAAATTTGTTTTATTTTGTAAGGAATATAAATATTGAAACCGTTCAGGACGCATGAATCAGCATCCATAGGAACTTCTTGTGTATTAAATCGTATTATCTATATGACATCTTTGTATATCTTGAAGAGCAAAACTATAAACGAATAAAACGGGTAAAAAATGCTGAAAAACTATATTAAAATCGCTTTCCGAAACTTAGTTCGCCATAAAGGATACACATTTATCAATATCTTCGGTCTTGCCACAGGAATCATCTGCTGTCTTCTCATCCTGGTTTACGTGCAGGACGAATTAAGCTATGACAGATACCACGAAAAGGCTGATCAGATCTACAGAATCATCAATGCCGGTGTCATCCGCGGCAATAAAATCGAAGTACCTTTAGTCTCCGGCCCCTGGGGACCGGCGATGGCGGAAGAACTGCCCGAAGTCCTGAAGGCTGTGCGGATCAAACCTCCTGATTCCAGGTGGGTGATTGAATACGGAGAAAAAAGATTTCCCGAGAAAGGATTGTATTTTACCGACCCCACATTCTTCGAGGTCTTTGACGTCGAAATGGTCGTGGGGGATCCGGCACATGTGCTCGATGCGCCCTATTCTATGGTGATCACCGAAGAAATGGCTGAAAAATATTTCGGCAACGAAGACCCCATCGGCAAGATTATCGTTGGTGATAACTGGATGAATTTCAATATCACCGGCATAATGAGAAAACATCCGCCATCAACCCATATGAACTATGATTTCCTGGTCAGTTTTGAAACTCTTAATAGAGCCATCGATCCTATTAATAAACAACCCTATTACGGCGACCTCTCCACGAACTGGCAGAATTTCCGAATCTACACCTATATTCTGCTCGATGCACATGCCGACGCGGCTGCCGTCGAAGCCAAGATGCGAACTCTTATCGAAGAACGTCTCGGAAGAATCCTTAGAACCGCTGGTGTAGAACTGAGTCCTTATTTCCAGAAATTGACGGACATTCATCTCAAGTCAGATCTTGAAGGAGAGCTAGGGCCAACCGGTGATGAAAGCTACATTTACATTTTTTCTGCCGTGGCCATTTTTATACTCTTGATCGCCTCTATCAATTTCATGAACCTTTCCACCGCTCGTTCAGAAAACCGGGCAAAAGAGGTCGGGTTGCGAAAAGTTGTCGGTGCCGATAGAGTTCAGCTGATTAAGCAGTTTTTAGGTGAATCCATAATCTTCACAGCTTTAGCTTCAGTGATTGCCGGAATTGTCGTTTTACTTCTATTGACTCCTTTCAATACCATTGCGGAAAAAAATATATCTGCTTCAAGCTTGATAAATGTGCAAACGATTTCATTATTGATCGGTTTGGTCATCATAGTCGGCTTTGCCTCCGGTAGTTATCCTGCTTTTCTTTTATCCGCATTCAAACCCGCTGAAGTATTGAGCGGCAAGAAGCACAAAGGGGCTTCGGGAGGATTATTGAGAAAGGTCCTTGTTGTCATCCAATTCTCCATTTCTGTCTTTCTAATAATAGGCCTCATCGTCATATACAGTCAGATGAGATATATCAAGAACAGACCTCTCGGTTACGATAAAGAAAACATCCTGGCTGTTCCACTCTCCGACCCCGCACCAAGATCCACCTATGAATCCTTTAAAGCCACACTTCTTTCAAACACCCATATCAAAAGTGTCTCAGCGGCGTCGACTCTGCCTGGAGGATTGTTCGGGATAGCCTTGCTGAGGCCAGTCGGACGCCCGCCGAATGAAAATTTAACCCTCCAGATGATGGCTGTCGATTATGATTTTATTGAGACACTCAGCATAGAGCTTCAAGAAGGCAGGGATTTTTCAAGAGAATTCACAACAGACTTGAACAGGGCGTTGTTGTTGAATGAAGAGGCAGTCAAGCAATTCGGGTTTGATTCAGGCCTGAATAAAAGACTTTTACCCGGGGGGCAGATGGTTCTTCCTGTGATCGGTGTATTAAAAGACTATTACTTTAAATCCCTCCATCAAAAGATCGAACCTTTTGCCTTGTCATTAGCGCCTTGGCAGGCTTTTAACTGGGTATTCATCAAAACATCGGAAGAGAGCATGCCAGAGGTTATGCAGTTCGTAGAAAAAGAGTGGCGCAGAATAAACCCGGCCCATCCGTTCGAATATACATTTGTGGATGGGGAAAACGACATGATGTATCAGTCTGAAATGAAGTTAAGCCGATTATCGAGCATCTTTTCCATAATCGCTGTATATATCGCCTGTCTGGGTTTATTTGGCCTGGCATCTTTCACTGTCGT
>CAYFVQ010000317.1:0-6025 GCA_964346585.1 uncultured Eubacteriales bacterium
AGTCGAGGTTGCTGTAGATGCGAGGCGTGGTTCATGAAGCTGTGGTTTACCACCGCGAATGGACCGCAACAAAGCAGATGCGGTGAGATCGGCTCGCCCGAAGGGGAAAAGATGCCGACTTAAAGAAAATGGGGACTGTCCCTTTTAGTCGTTATTTTAAAGAAGAGAGGGACTGTCCCCTTTTTTGATAAATGAATAAGGTGTCGGCAGATTTTATGAATAATTCAGGCTAAATATGATATAATTCTGTCAATGAAAAAGAAGAAAAAAGTCATATCCCCTCTATCTTCCCGAAGGCTCCGAAGAAAAAAAGGAGTAAGGTCTTCCGATATTGTTGGAGTTGTCCTCATCTTTTTTGCTATTTTTATCTTTGTCAGCTTAATCAGCTATAACCCGCAGGATCCTTCGTGGACGAATACCGGATGGGCCGATTCGCAGCCTTCTGAACCAAAAATTCACAACGCAATCGGGAAAGCAGGCGCCTATCTTTCCGATGCTTTCTTGCAGGTCTTTGGATTTGCCTCATTTCTCATTTCGTTTGCCCTTTTCTACATGAGCATTCAGTGCTTCTCTTCTAAAGAAGAAAGAAACCTCCTCATAAAATCCATGGGAAGCCTATTCCTTCTCCTTGTCTTCAGTTCTCTCCTGTTCATGCTTTTCGAGGATGTTCCCTGGAGGGGATCCGAGACTCAAGCCGGCGGTTTTATCGGGAAATTAATCTCATCCGCTCTGGTTCAAATATTCAGTCATGTTGGAACGCTGCTTGTACTCTTCGCTCTTCTCATCCTCTTTTTCATTCTGGCAACCAAGATCTCTATGTCTACAATCCTTCGTTTCCTTTCCAATCTGTTTCATTTTGTATTCAAAGAAGTCAGGATTAGAACCACTCATTATCGCAAATCCAGACTGAGAGAAAGGATGAGAAAAAAAGTCGCTGAAAAATACGCCCCTCCTGAGGAAAAGGAGACGAAAAAACCCAAGCTAAAAAAGAAGAAGAAAGAAAGAAGGAAAGAGCCAAAGCCTGAACCTGTGCTGACAAAGCCTACTGCTCCTTCTCTCCAGGAAAAGTATCTTTTTCCTGAAATGGAAAAGAAGACGGATTACAACTATCCCCCTTATACACTGCTTGACCAGGGAAAAGCATCTGAACAAATCGACAAAAACGAACTCTATGAGAAAAAACAGCGAATTGAGGAGAAACTGGCGGAATTCCGAGTCGAAGGAGAAGTCAGAGAGTATCATCCGGGGCCTGTGGTTACAACGTATGAATTCTACCCCTTTCCTGGGATTAAAATCAGCCAGGTGGCGAATCTTTCGGAAGACCTGTCCATGGCATTAGGTGCGGAGTCTGCCAGAGTTCAGAGAATGCCGGGAAAATCCTCTCTCGGCGTTGAAATCCCAAATAACAAAAGAGAAATAATTAAACTCAGGGATATCATCCAGTCAGAACAATTCACAAGTTCCCCCTCCAAGCTGACTTTTGCTTTAGGAAAAAATATTCACGGTGAGGTCACCATCACTGATCTCTCCATCATGCCTCACCTTTTGATCGCCGGTGCCACCGGAACCGGAAAAAGCGTGGCCCTCAACTGCCTCATCGCCAGTATCCTTTATAGGGCCAAACCAGAAGAAGTCAAGCTTATCCTCATCGATCCCAAAAGACTGGAATTCGCTCTTTGGGACGGAATTCCCCACCTTCTCTGTCCTGTTGTGAAAGACCCGAAGAAAGCCGGGGCAATCCTTTTTGATACCATAAAAATGATGGAAGAGCGCTATCAAAAGCTGGGTCTTTTGAGAGTGAGAAACATCGAGCAGTTTAACCACCAGGTCAAACGCACGCTGAAGGAGAGAAAAGGAAAACCTCCGGAAGATGAAAAAGAAATCCTCGAGCCTCTCCCTTATGTTGTTATCATTATCGATGAATTGGCAGAATTGATGATGGTCGGAGCCCAGGATGTGGAGTACAGCATTGCCCGCCTGGCGCAATTGGCCCGCGCTGTTGGTATCCATCTCGTGATGGCGACTCAACGCCCCTCCATAGATGTTATCACAGGGACAATCAAAAATAATTTTTCCAGCCGTATTGCTTTCCGCGTTCCCACTAAAGTCGACTCCCGAATCATCCTCGATTCATCCGGAGCGGAGAAGCTTCTCGGTTTGGGGGACATGCTTTTTATGCCTCCAAATTATCCCCGCCTTGTCAGACTGCACTGCTCTCACATTTCAGTGCCTGAAGTCACCAGGCTGGTGAAATTCGTCAAAGAGCAGGGGAGTCCCGACTTCGATGAAAAAATCGTCAAAACTCTCAAACGCAAGACAGCTGCTGGGCTTGAAGACCCCGGTGAAAAAGATGAACTCTACGAGAAAGCCCTGGAACTCATTCTCCTCACAGGACAGGCCTCCGCTTCCTACCTCCAGAGAAAATTAAAATTGGGCTACGCTCGAGCTGCCCGTATCATTGACCAGATGGAACATGAGGGAATTGTGGGTCCTTCCGAGGGAAGCAAACCAAGAGAATTCCTAGTCGATCCCCAGACCTACCTGGAAAAAATGAAGAGAGAGGAGTGAGTGTTTCCCCGGAGAAAACAAAAGAAAAAAGTCAAGAAAGCTCTCAACGACTCTAACCTGCAAAAGGCTTTAGAGAAAGCATCCACTCAACACTTCGAAAAATATAACCACACAAAAAAGGAAATTCCGTGGGAAGAGTACAAAGAAAAAGCCAGAGCCGTTCGAGAAGAATGCGTGAAGCGACTGCCTCAGCTCATCCAAAAATTCACTGAAGAAGCCGAAAAAGCCGGCTCATTCGTCTACAAGGTCTCAACACCCCAGGAAGCTCTCTCCCGGATAGAAGAAATCGTCCGCCAGAAGAAAGCCAAGCTTATCGTTAAATCCAAATCCATGGTCAGCGAAGAGATAGAGCTCAATCACTTTTTTGAGAAAAAGGATTACAGGATAATCGAAACTGACCTGGGAGAATGGATCATCCAGGTCGCGAAAGAAAAGCCCTCCCACATCACTGCGCCCGCCTTGCATAAAACCAAGGAAGAAGTCGCTGAGCTTCTCAGTCAACATCTTGGAAAGAAGGTTCCCCCTGAGCCAAAAGAAATCGTGAAGCTTGCCCGAGAAGAAATGCGTAAACACTTCTTCGAGGCGGACATAGGAATATCTGGAGCCAACTTGGCTGTGGCTGAATCCGGGACTCTTGTCATCATCAGCAACGAAGGAAACGCCCGCTTGGTCACATCTCTCCCTCCTGTCCACATCGCTCTAGTGACCACGGAAAAATTCGTGGAAACTCTGGAGCAAGCCATCACTCTCGTTAAAGCCCTCATTCCTGCCTCCTCAGGGCTCAAACTGACCTCCTACTTGTCCTTTATCACCGGCCCAAGCCGCACCACTGATATCGAGAAAGAACTGGTCATCGGAGTCCATGGGCCTCAGGAACTCCATATCATCATCCTCGACAGCGGAAGACTCAAGGTCAGCAAAGATAACGACCTCAACAAGATCCTCTACTGCCTGAAATGTGGCGGTTGCATGCTCATCTGCCCTGTGTTCAAGGCCCTGGGTGGCCATGTCTATAGGGGGCCGGTCTATCCTGGAGGAATAGGCGTTCTGCTGACCGCAATAACCCAGTCATTCAAAGAGTCCTCTTCTTTACTCGATTTCTGTGCAGACTGCAAAAAATGTGAGGAATTCTGCCCTGTGGGGATTCCCACAGGAGACCTCATCCAGAAACTCAAGAGCAAGAGGATTCCAAAGCCATGGGAAAAGACCCTCTCTCTTTTCTTTAGAGAGGAATCTCTCGCCGAGAGAATCGCAAAGGTCTTGTCCATTCTCCAAAAGCCTTTCCAGAAAAAAGGCTATTTGATGAGTCTCCCTTTTGCCTGGGGAAAGGGAAAATCCTTCCCTGTGATTAAACACCCCAAACGCGTGAAGGAAGAAATGAAGAACGGAGAAAAAGTCTACCTCTTCCAGGGGTGTATGGTGAAATTCTTCTTCCCTGAGATCCGAGATAGTGTCGTCAACAGCTTATCCCGTTTTGGTTTTCATGTGGTTTCTCCTCCGAATCAGGCCTGTTGTGGCGCGCCCAGCCTTCATCTGGGGAATGATAAAGATGTTCAGAAATTGGCTCTCAAAAACATCAAATCCTTTGAGAAAGAGAATCCGGACTACATTCTGACTGTTTGTCCGACCGGAAATTCCCTCTTGAAAAAAATCTACCCTGAGATAGAGCCCAAGTCTTCCCTCTGGGTGGATAAAGTCTTCGACTATACGGAATTCATGGTGAAAAAGGGATTCTTGCCAAAGGGAAAAAAGCCTCTCCCACTTAAGGAGCTCTATTACCATTATCCATGCCATTATGTGAATGCTCTGAAATTGAAGAACGAGCCGATAAAAATGTTGGAGTCATTGGCGTTCGATGTGAAGGAGGAGGAAGAACCCTTTACCTGCTGTGGTTTTTGTGGCGTTTTTTCTATAAAAAACCCAGAGATTTCAGCCAGTCTCTGGGAGAAAAAAAAGAAAAAAATACTGAACAGCGGAGCTGAGTACATCGCTACGGATTGCCCTGGCTGCCTTTTCCAGCTCAAAGCCAATCTTAAAGAGAAACGCTACCCCTTGAAGATTTTTCACACAGCAGAACTCTTTGATAGAGTGACGAAGCCAACCGCAAAGAAAAGGAAGCCAAATTAAAAGGGTACGGAAGAAGACACATCATTAAAGAGGGGAGAGAGAAATTCTGAAGAAAGACAAATCAGTGAACTGCGGATAGAGGAAGGGATATCCCGACATTCCGTTTAATATCCTTCCATTTTTCCAGCGGAATTGAGTGAAAAATATCTGCGAGATGGGGATCGAATTGGGTTTCCCGGCCCTTTTCTATTTCTCTCCATGCGACCTCAAAGTCTTCACCTTTCCTGTAGGGCCTATCTGAAGTAATGGCATCCAGAGTATCCGCTAGAGCAAAAATCCTCGCTCCAAGGGGAATCTCTTCTCCTCTCAGGCCAAACGGATATCCAGTCCCATCGTAGCGTTCGTGATGATACAAGACGACATCGGCTGCATTTTTCAAAAAATCGACCTCTTCTATCATCTGATAGCCCAGTAGAGGGTGTTCCATTACGACCTCTTTTTCTTCGCTGGTTAGAGGACCATCTTTTCTTAAGATGAACTCAGGTATCCCTATTTTTCCAATATCATGAAGAAGAGCACCATTTTCGAGGTCAAACAGAAAATTCTTGTCCTCGATACATAGTGCTTCCGCAAACAGAATCGCATATTTGGAGACAAGCTGGGAATGTCCCAATGTATCTTCATTCCCGTCGGTAATGGCAATCAAATAGAGTAAATTCGGATTTAAAAAAGCTTCTTTCTCCGCCCCGTTCTCTTTAAAATCAAGTTCTTGGCCCCTGAAAATCTTCCTGAAGCTCTGATCCAACCGCATGAGCACTTCTTTGGCCAGAGAAATCTTTCGCTTTTCCCAGAATCCTCTTTCCCAGAACGAAACAATGCCGCCTGTTCCCATCCCTTCACGGGAAGGAAAGGGTGGAGTATATCCGCTCTCCTCAAAAATTTCCTCTCTGACCACACTTTTGAAGTCGTCTGGATTGCCCGGAAAACCCAGTGCAAGCTCATCCGGAATTGTGGAAGCCACAGGATTGGATTTGTTATCGTTTTGGGGGAACAAAGGCTCAGAAGAACTCCGAATTTCTTTTTTCAATTCTTGGAGCGGGCTCGAAATGTTCACCAATTATCCTTTGTTTTTGGCATTGAAATTAGTCGCAATAGATTCTAAAAAATTGAAAAAAATAGACTTGCCAACTCGCCCCTTTGGGATATATAATGGATGCACTTATGGGAGAAGAAAAGCAAAAGATCCAGCTCGAAGAAATCTTTGTAAAATACAAGCCTATTGTCACTTTTCGGGTGAAAAAATCATTGGGAGCGTTTAATCCAGATAGTGAAGATGTGGCGAACGAAATCATCACCAACGTCATCGAAAAAATAAAAAAAGGGGAGTTCA